>NZ_JBBEWN010000003.1:0-267270 GCF_038739695.1 Zongyangia acetica
TTATAGCAGCTTGGACGTTGCTTCTTGCTTAAGCTCTAAACTCCCACCGGCATAGCCGGCGGTTTTTGAAGCCCCAGCGACTTACCGCTGGGGCTTCTTTGCTAAAGCATAATAAAAAAAGAACAAAAGCGTTTTTTGAACGCCTTTGTTCTTATGGCTGCCATATTATCACAAAATGAAATTGTTGTCAAATTTTTTTTTAAATTTTTTGACTTTTTTATAGTTCTGCTGTGTATTTTCTGTGTATTACGATGCGTAAAATTATGTTACTTAGTGTCATTCTATGGCACTCAGAAAACGAATAAAAAACTTGATTTTTTCGCATAGACATGCGGTTTTTCGCATAAAAACAGGCTCCGTAGAATATTCCTACAGAGCCATGCTTTTGGCGGAGAAGGAGGGATTCGAACCCTCGAAGCGCTATCAACGCTTACACGATTTCCAGTCGTGCGCCATAAACCGGGCTAGGCGACTTCTCCTTATCTTTTTACTTTTTCTACAGGACGCTTAATTATTATACGACAGCAGCTTTTATTTGTCAACCAGAAATTTCATAAAATTTTATTTATATTATTTTTTACAAAATTTCATGAAAAAAGCGTACAGTTCACTTAAATTTCTTAAATCTGGATTATAATAGCTATAGCAAAACTCAAGAGGGGTGGATCAAAATGACCGCGTTAATTACGGGAGCAAGCTCTGGACTTGGCCGGGATATGGCAAAGCTTTTAGCGGCTCGTGGGTATGATTTAATTTTGGTAGCTCGACGTCAAGACCGCTTGGAAGCTCTGAAAAGAGAGTTGCCATGTAACGTAGAAATTCTATGCCTCGATCTTGCAAAAAAGCGAAATTGTTATATCCTTTACGAGAAGGTCAAACATGAACCCATTCAAATTCTGATCAATAATGCTGGCTTTGGTTTGTGCGGCGATTTTGCTCAAACTGATTTGGAGACAGAACTTTCTATGATCCAAACCAATATTCGGGCGGTACACATTTTGACCAAGCTTTTCTTGCGGGATTTTCTTCAAAGGGATAAAGGCTATATCCTGAATGTAGCCTCCTCAGCGGCATTCCAACCAGGCCCCTTGATGGCGTGTTATTATGCAAGTAAAGCATATGTACTCCGCTTAACCCAAGCAATCCGTGAGGAGCTGCGGCGAAAACACAGTAAAGTCTATATTGGAGCCCTGTGTCCAGGGCCATTTCATACAGAATTTAGTGATAAAGCGCATGTTAAGTTTGCCGTGCCCAGTCTCACAAGCAGGGAAGTTGCATCCTACGGGTTGGCCCAGATGTTCCGGCGTAAAGGTGTGATTATTCCGGGGAAACTAATGAAGGCCTCCAAGTTTTCTCAGCGATTTTTACCGGACAACATTGTCACAAAGTTAGCATATCATATGCAGAAAAGAAAAAATTAGGCAAAAGGAATCACCGTGTCCATGGACACGGTGATTCCTTCCATTCTATTTAAGGAATGTTTGATAATCTTCCCAGTTTTCCCTGAGCAATTTTGGCGTATCAAGCCCGTAAGGACAGTGGTCAGAACAATGATTGCAATGAATGCAGTTTTCAATGCGGGACATTTTTTCCTGCCACTCTGGAGTCAGATAGGGAGCGGAAGGCATCCGGCGCAACAGAAGGGACATGCGAGCGCTGTTGGGAATCTCAATCTGTGCGGGGCAGGGGAGACAATAACCGCATCCGCGGCAGAAATTGCCGGAAAGATCTTTTTTGTCTTTGGAGATCAAAGCAGCAATTTCCTCCGTCATCTGTGGTGGATTATCCACAAAGGAAAGAAATTCATCCAATTCCTTTTCTCGCTGTATCCCCCAGATGGGGAGAACATGGTCATATTGTCCGATAAAAGCGGCAGCGGCTCTCGCATTGGTAATGAGCCCCCCAGAAAGGGCTTTCATAGCAATAAAGCCCATTTGCTTTTCTTTGCAAAGATTAACAATTTCCAGATCTTTTTCGGTTGCCAAGTAACAGAAAGGAAACTGCATAGTGTCATAAAGCCCTGACGCAATGGCTTCTTTTGCTATGTGGAGACGGTGATTGGTTATGCCGATAAAGCGAATTTTCCCCTGTTTTTTCGCTTCTAATGCGGCCTCATATAATCCCGTTCCGTCCCCAGGCTTTGGGCAAAAATCTGGGTTATGGAACTGATAAATATCAATGTAATCAGTTTTCATCATCCGAAGTGATGTGTCTAGATCTTTCCAGAATCCATCTCCATCCTTAGAAGGTGTTTTAGAGGCCAAAAAGATATGATGACGCACATCACTCATGGCATATCCAATTTTTTCCTCGCTGTCCGAGTAGCTGCGGGCAGTATCAAAGAAGGTCATTCCTCCCTCATATGCCTTCCGAAGCAGCTTTTTTGCTTCATCAAAGGAAACCCGTTGGATTGGAAGAGCACCAAATCCATTCTTATCTACGGTAATTCCAGTTTTTCCCAATGTAACCTTTGGCATAATTTTTCGCCTCTTTTTATAGGAGTCGGGAATATCCCATTCCCATTATAATCAAATAGAAAAGATTGTACAAGTTTTTACAAGAAAAAGAAGCGATCTGACAGAATATCTTAAAGATGGTAGCCTTGGCGTAAACGATTACGGATAAAAAGCTTTTTAAACGCCTTTGGGTTAAATGGAATCAATGGATAGAGATAACTTTTCCCGGAGATTGTCTTATGGAAAGCAATGGAAAAAATAAGCAGCAGTATCCCGGCAATATATCCATAGAGGTCGAAGAAAAAGGTGAGAACAAGGGTGATCATCCTCATAAACTTTAAGGCATATGATTTGCGAAAAGAAACCGTGGACAGATTCTGTCCACGGTTTCTTTTTTCACATTCTTCGACTCATGAAAAAGTAGATGATAGCAAAGAGGATAGCAGCGGTCCAGAGGCAGCAAATCAGGGTGATGAGAACAGTGAAGTTCATCATGGCAAATATCAAGCTGGCAAGGGTAATGCCTAGAACAAAAATAACAAAGGTCCATTTGCATGTTTTCTCCATGATGGTTTGCCGACGCTCATCGTTTTCGTCAATTTGAAATTGCTGCAGCTTCTGTGGATTTCGCAGGAGTAACAAGATTTGTATCAAAAGAAAAGCACCTACCAGAGCCACGCTGCCGCCGCCTCCTAAGAGAAAACCGCTGGCAAAGTCAAATTGACTGCTTTGGCCTCCACCATGAATTGTAGTATAGAGACCAATGGAAAAGACGCTCAGCCCGATAATCAGAGCAATGATAGAATAAATAACACGCAACCGGATGGTCTTGGCTTGCTTAATCAGCATAACGATTCCTCCTCAAACAGAAAGACTTCTTCAATTGTTAGGCTAAATGTTTTGGCAATTTTGTGGGCCAAGAGGATGGAGGGATTATATTTCCCGCTTTCTAAGGAAATGATGGTTTGGCGAGAGGTTTCCACCATAGTGGCCAGCTGTTGTTGGGTAAGACCGTGCTCCTCTCGGAGCGCGGCAATGCGGTTTTTCAACGGGATATTTCCCCCTTTTGCACGTGCGTTATTTTGATGTAAAGTTAACTTTACGTCCATTATAAACAAACCTTTGTGCTATGTCAAGTAAACTTTACATCAAGAAAAAATATAGGTTGAAAAACAGCTAATAAGCGGATACAATGAGGGTAGAAAAACAAAGGGGGGCGTTTGCCATGCAGATCGAGGATATTTATGTCATTTATGGGAAAAAACCAAAATCCATGGTAAAGGAACTTTTGGAAAAATCCGATATTATATCTGAAATCCCGCAAGGGGCGATGATTGGATTGAAGCCCAACCTGGTGGTTTCCAAAGGGGCGGAAACCGGTGCTACCACTTCTCCAGAAATTGTTGAAGCCATCATCGAATATCTTCAAGAACACGGCTATGACAAGATCACCATTATGGAAAGCTCCTGGGTTGGTGATGACACCAGCCGTGCTTTCCGGGTATGTGGATACGAGGATATTTCCCGCAAATATCATGTGCCACTTAAGGATTTAAAACGCGACTCTTCTACCGTGCACAAGGCAGGGGGATTGGGGATCGAGTACTGTGATACGCCCTATCATGTGGATTATCTTATCAACCTTCCAGTGCTCAAAGGGCATTGCCAAACAGGGATGACCTGCGCGCTCAAGAATATGAAGGGCTGCATTACAGACCGGGAAAAGAGAAAATTTCATACCATGGGACTTCATAAGCCCATTGCCTGCCTCAATAAAGTGCGTTGTGCAGATCTTGTATTGGTCGACGGGCTGCGGGGCGATTTGGACTTTGAAGAGGGAGGAAATCCAGTGGAAATGAATCGGATTCTTCTCGCCAAAGACAGCGTTCTGGTGGATGCCTATGTGGCTCAGCTCATGGGATATGAAATCAGTGAAATTCCCTATATTGCTATGGCCGCTGAACTGGGTGTAGGCAGCATGGAGGTGGAAAAGGCCCATATCGTGGAGCTTAACACCGACCATACAGGGGCCAAACTCACTTCTTCCAGAAGGGCACGGGCTCTCGCCAAATATATTGATGAAAATGATGCCTGTTCCGCCTGTTACGGAAGCTTAATTCATGCCTTGACCCGAATGGAGGATCGTGGCATGCTGCGAAATATTCAGGGAAAAATTCATATAGGACAGGGTTTCCGAGGCCAACAGCCCGGCGGAATTGGTGTCGGTGTCTGCGCCAAAGGCTGCGATAAATGCGTCATTGGATGCCCGCCCAAGGCCATTGATATTGTCAAAATGTTAGAGGATCAGTTTATCTAACAGGAAGTACAGAAGGGTTATTTTATGAGAGTGTTTTGCATCGTCCTTGACAGTATGGGGATAGGGGAGATGCCGGACGCGGCATCCTACGGAGATATTGGAAGCAATACGCTGGGAACAATCCGGCGCTCTCCCAAATTTCATGTACCGATTTTGGAGAGACTAGGTATTTTCCAAATCGATGGCGTAGCTCCAATGGAAAGGACAGTGGCACCAGAAGGGGCTTTTGCCAGGCTTTCTGAAGCTTCCAAGGGAAAGGATACCACCACAGGCCATTGGGAGATGATGGGGATTATTTCTCCCCATCCCATGCCAACCTATCCTAAGGGCTTCCCGCCCGAGGTGATTCAAAGTCTGGAGAAATCCTGGGGCAGAGGAATCCTATGCAATCAGCCTTATTCCGGAACAGCGGTCATCCATGATTACGGGCAGGAGCATCTAAAAACAGGGAAGTTGATTGTCTATACCTCGGCAGACAGCGTACTGCAAATCGCCGCTCATGAAGGGATTATCCCGGTTGAGGAGCTCTATGAATATTGTCGGATTGCCCGGCAGATCATGCAGGGGGAACATGGTGTCGGCCGGATCATTGCAAGGCCATTTCAAGGTACCTATCCTGATTTTTGGCGAACAGCCCATCGACGTGATTTTTCCTTAGCCCCGCCCGGGAAGACGACGTTAGATTTTCTCAGTGATGCGGGAAAAGATGTTATTGCCGTGGGAAAAATTCATGATATTTTTGCCGGGCAGGGGATAACAGAGTCCATTCATACGGTTAATAATGATGAGGGAATGGAAAAGGTCCTGGCTATCGCAGAAAAACGGGATTTTGACGGTTTTTGTTTTGTCAATCTTGTGGATTTTGATATGATATATGGACATCGAAATGATGTAGATGGTTATGCTGCGGCCCTGAGCGCATTTGATCGGCAGCTGGGAAAGCTTCTGCCCCGGCTGCGTGGGGACGATCTGTTGATGATCACCGCTGATCACGGATGTGATCCAGGCACCGAAAGTACAGATCACTCCCGGGAATATGTACCATTGATGCTCACAGGTCCAATGGTTTACCCTATTAATCTAGGTACGAGGGAAACCTTTGCCGATATCGGAAAAACAGTGCTTCATGCGCTGAAGATTGAAAATAATCTTCCTGGAAAATCTTTGTGGAATTTAGTGCGCAAGAAATAATAAATAGACGCTGCCTAGACGAGAAGACAGCAGAAGGGAGTTTGTCATGTATCGAACTGAACTCATTCACGAAGCTATTCTGGCAAGAAAAAAAGCTTATTGTCCCTATTCCCATTTTGCGGTAGGCGCTGCGCTTCTAGGGGAGAATGGCAAGGTTTATCATGGTTGTAATGTGGAAAACGCTTCTTATGGGGCGGGCAATTGTGCGGAACGTACCGCAGTTTATTCTGCCATTGCCCAAGGAGAAAGAAAATTTACCGCTATCGCAGTAGTCGGCGGTTATGAGGCGCATCCGCTTCCTTTTGAAACGTATGCATTTCCTTGTGGAGTATGCCGCCAGGTCCTCTGGGAATTGGGTGGGCCGAACCTTCATATCATTGTCGCTAAAAGTGAGGATGATTATCAAGAATATAAATTAAGCGAATTACTTCCCAAAGCATTTGGAGATCAAATGAAGTAAAGGGGGAAACTGCTGTGCGGATGGTAGACCTCATCGAGAAAAAGCGAGATGGCGGAAAGCTTTCTAAAAAGGAAATAGAAACCATTTTTTTGGGGTTTACTCAAGGTGAAATACCGGATTATCAAATGTCCGCCTTTCTTATGGCGGTATATTACCGGGGAATGGATGAGGAAGAAATTTCAGATATGACTGCGGTTATGGCTGGTTCCGGTGATATGGTGGATTTGTCCGAAATTCCCGGCGTTAAGGTGGATAAGCATTCTACAGGTGGTGTGGGGGATAAAACCACCTTGATTGCTGCCCCTATTGCAGCTGCCTGCGGGGTAACCATTGCCAAAATGAGCGGCCGTGGCCTTGGCTTTACCGGAGGCACGGTGGATAAATTGGAGTCCATTCCGGGATTTCGCACAGAAATCCCACGGGAAGAATTCATGAAAATTGCCGGTGAGACTGGAATTTGTGTCATTGGACAGTCAGGAAATCTCGCCCCAGCGGATAAAAAAATCTATGCGCTTCGGGATGTAACAGCAACAGTAGATAGCATTCCGCTGATTGCTGGAAGCATCATGTCTAAAAAGATTGCCGCCGGTAGTGATTGTATCCTTCTGGATGTAAAGACGGGCAGCGGCGCTTTTATGAAAAAGCTGGAGGATGCTGTCAAGTTGGCTGAAATTATGGTGCGCATAGGTGAAAAGGTCGGGCGCCATACAGCAGCACTTATTACCAATATGGACGTTCCTCTGGGTCATGCCATCGGCAATTCTCTGGAGGTTATTGAAGCGATACACACATTGCAGGGCAAGGGCCCTGAAGATTTAACCTCTATCTGCCTAGAACTTGCCGCCAATATGATCTTCCTTGCCGGAAAAGGCGAAATCAGTCAGTGCCGAAAAATGGCCAGACAAGCGCTCCAAAACGGCAGTGCTTATCAAAAATTAAAAGATATGATATCCGCGCAGGGTGGAGATATTGGAGTGATTGATTACCCTGAAACCTTTGAAAAGGCAAGGGTATGTCATGAAGTACCAGCGCCGGCAGGAGGCTATATCACCCACATGGATGCGGCTCAATGCGGCATAGCTTCTATGCTTCTAGGGGCAGGAAGAGCAACAAAGGAGAGCCTTATCGACCATAGCGCTGGAATTGAACTTATCAAAAAAACAGGCGATGTGGTTAAACTAGGAGAGCCCATTGCGCGACTGTACACTTCGGATCCGTGCCTTCTACCCGATGCCCAAAAGGCCTATTTACAGGCGGTGGAGATTTCAGATCATCCGCCAATGACCCAAAAGCTAATTATCGGCAGGGTTACCACCAAAGGTGTCGAATACGTCTGATAAGCTGCAAATCTGGAGGATAAGTATAAAAAATGGTATAACGAGGAATACGAGTTTGAGATCGAGGTAACCGGCTTTCTTCGCAGTGATCATACAGAGCGGTATTGCCGTAATGGGGAGGAAATAGGAGATAAATATACCTGCACCTATGGCTGCCCAGTCAATGAAGACGGACTGGGAATCTGCTCAAAGGTCATGATGATACTGTATCCTATCATGGAAGCGGTCAGAAGCGGTGGAGATTTAGAAAATATCGGTGGCTCCAGTCAGTATAGCAAGGATGTTGTATGTCCTGATGGCTGTGTAATGTTCAGATTAACAGCAAAAAAACTAGGAAATCTGAATTTTTATAAAGGGAAATTTTTTGATCCTGTCTAAAATTGGCCAATAGAACAAAATTCCAGACTGTAAAAGTGAAAGAGCTATAATCAAGGAGCAGCCAATAGCTGCTCCTTGATTATAGCCAATCCCCTTAAAAATCAGAAAAAAATATCAATAAGCCCAGAGGGAGGATATAAAGTCTATGGATTTGAATGATAGCGCGCTGAAAATCAACGCAATACAAGGACTCGGTATCATTCGGCTGGGCTTTTGGCTTGTTAAAAAGCCGAGTAAAACACCAGAGGAAGCATCGGCCGCCAAGGCGTTTCTAAGAACTTTTTGGATTACTCTTAGCGTTGTCCTATTCTTCGCTGTCCTTTTGTTTATCCTAACTGGATATACGATGGACGGAGTGGTGGGATATCAGGGGGACTATGACGAATCACGTACCGGCCGGATAGAAAATGGCCAGATCCGCTATGTGAAAAATGAACTTTACTATATTTCGTTAGAAGAAATTGACCTATCAGCAGAGGAGCTGTCTGAAGGCACACATATAAATCTGTATTTTGATGCTGAAGGGAATGTAGTGGCCGCCGAAAATGCGGATGAGATTGACAGAGAAGTTCAGTCCAGGGTCATTCTTACAATATTGGCTATGGGTGCGATGGTGGTTGTGCTGATTGCTTTTGCTATAATCGCCAGAAAAACATTTGGAAAGCCATGGTATCAATGGGCAACACGGGTGCGAAATAAAAAAATTTAAGCCGTGATACAAATTGAGAAACAGTGGGATGTGTGGTATAATAATTTGAAATTTGCATGGATAGGCCATGCTGTATACAATCAAAACGATGTTGTGCATTACCAAAATGAATGAACGGGTAAATATTTTATAATAGATGGGGATGAATTATGAGCGTAAATAAGGATATTGAGCAGATTTTGATGAAAGTTCAGAAACCTGGCCGCTATGTAGGGGGAGAGCTTAATTCCGTCATCAAGGACAAAGAAAAGGTGGACGTTAGATTTGCTTTTTGTTTTCCTGATGTTTATGAGGTGGGAATGTCCCACTTGGGGATGAAGATCCTGTACTCTCTGATCAATGAGAGGGAAAATTATTGGTGTGAGCGTGTATTTGCTCCGGAACTGGACATGGAGGAGCAGATGTTCCTGCACAAAATTCCCCTGTATGCGCTAGAAAGCAAGGACCCTCTGCGGGAATTTGATATCATTGGATTTACGCTCCAATATGAGCTTTGCTATACTACGGTTCTCAATATGCTGCATATGGCAGGGATACCAGTGCGCAGCGCTGACCGTGATGCCAGCTATCCTTTGGTGGTAGCTGGCGGCCCCTGCGTTTGCAATCCAGAGCCTATGGCAGATTTTATTGACGTTTTTCTCTTGGGAGAAGGGGAAGAAAACCTGTTGGAGCTTATCGATCTATATGAGCTCGCAAAGCGGGAGAAAATATCCAAACAAGAATTTTTGCAGCAAGCCAGCCATATCAAAGGCGCCTATGTACCCAGCCTTTATGATGTTTCGTACAATGAAGATGGTACCATCCAGAAGGTAACTTCCTTGGGTGGAGCGCCCATGCCGGTGGAAAAGGCCATCATCAAAGATATCGATCAGGTCTATTATCCGAAAGAATTTGTTGTACCTTTTATTGATACGGTCCATGACCGGGCAATGGTTGAGGTCCTGCGTGGATGCATCCGGGGATGTCGGTTTTGTCAAGCTGGATTTATCTATCGTCCGTTTCGAGAAAAGCATTATCAAACGATTGACCGCAATGCCCGTGATCTTTGTGCCAGTACTGGTTACGAAGAGATCTCTTTGACCTCGCTTAGCACCAGTGACCTCACTGAAATTGAGCCACTTCTCAACAGTATGCTCAGCTGGACTGAGGATGAAAAGGTCAGCATGTCTCTGCCATCACTGCGGGTCGACAATTTCTCAAAGGAGTTACTCGACAAAATTGCCAAGGTGAGAAAAAGTGGACTAACTTTTGCGCCGGAGGCTGGTTCCCAGCGGTTGCGGGACGCGATTAACAAGAATGTGACTGAAGAGCAGATTATGAAAACCTGTCAGACCGCTTTTGAGGGAGGATACACCAACGTAAAACTCTATTTTATGCTGGGACTCCCCACAGAAACAATGGATGATGTAGCCGCTATTGCGGATACAGCCCAAAAAGTGGTGGATCTATTTTACAGCTTGCCCAACAGGCCCAAGGGGAGGGGCGTCAATGTAACGATCAGTGTTGCATGTTTTGTTCCTAAGCCTTTTACCCCCTTTGAATTTGAGCCTCAGGATACGATAGAAATGCTCCGTGAAAAACAAAAGCATCTGGTGGCATCGGTGAAATCTAAAAAGATTTCCGTGCATTATCATGAAAGTAACACCTCTGTATTGGAGGGAGTTCTTGCAAGAGGAGATCGGAGACTTTGCGATGTCATTGAATACGCATGGCGTCACGGATGCAATTTGGATAGCTGGGATGAACATTTCCTCTACCAATCCTGGGTGGATGGATTTGCTGCCTGTGGCATTGATCCCGCATTTTATGCAAACCGCCGTCGAGAATATAACGAAATTATGCCTTGGGATCACTTAGACTACGGTGTGAGCAAAAATTTTCTCATTCGTGAGAATAAAAAGGCGTATCAAGCACAGACGACGCCCAACTGCAAAGAAAGCTGTAGCGGTTGCGGAGCTAATAAGCTGATGGGAGGGCCATGTGTCAATGGGCAATGTAAATGAATTTAAAAATATCCGCATTTTTTTCTCCAAAAAAGGAGATGCAAAATATATCTCTCATCTGGATCTGACCCGCTGTATGCAAAGATGTATCAAAAGGTCTGGTATTCCCATTTGGTACACCCAAGGCTTTCATCCTCACCAATACATGACCTTTGCACTGCCGTTGGCGTTAGGCTATGAAAGTGAATGCGAATCTATGGATATACGCCTGACGGAACCGATGGATTTTCAAGAGGTCAAGGAGCGCCTCAATGATGCATTGCCCCGTGATATTCGGGTACATAAAGTAGCTGATCAGCAGATGGATCCAAAAGAAATTTCCTTTGCTGACTATGAAATCCAGGTAGCCTTTTCTTGTGACGACGTTTTGACTAAGTTTGAAAAACTCATGGCAATGGAAAGGATCAATGTAGAAAAACGGACCAAGAAAGGTATCAAAGAGGTGGATCTCAAGCCCTTGGTTCAGGTGATTTCCACTGGGGAGGAAAACGATCAGCTCCTGCTGAAGTTAAGATTGCCAGCAGGAAACACTCTCAATATCAATCCAACCCTGCTTTTTGAAGCATTTTGCAAAGTCTATCACTGTGAAGTGGAGGCGTATCATATCCTTCGTACGGGCATCTTTACTGGGAATTTAGCTGAATTTTGCTGAGAAAACCTATTGCATTTGCCCAATGTTTGTGGTATCATATATAGGCATTTAGTGGCCTCCGCGCATCTTGTGCGGTGGGGTTTGATGCCCGGAATTTTGTTCCGGCGACATTAAAGCGGGCAGTCCTCTGGCACAAGGTGCGAATGAATGTCTGAAAAATAAGGAGGAAGTATCGAATGGATGCTTTGAAACACATTGCTGCGGATTGTATGAAATCCGAAGTGCCCAGCTTTGAAATCGGCGACACTGTCCGTGTTGACGTTAAGATCAAAGAGGGCGAGAGAGAAAGAATTCAGGCCTTTGAAGGTATTGTCATTGCCCGTCAGCATGGTGGCGTCAATGAGACTTTCACAGTGCGCCGCGTTGCTCATGGCTGTGGAATTGAGAGAGTTTTCCCTCTGCATTCCCCCAATGTTGACAAGGTTACTGTCATTCGGCATGGCCGTGTCCGCAGAGCCAAACTGTTCTATCTGCGTGATAGAGTGGGTAAAGCTGCCAAAGTCAAAGAGCAGATTCGCTAATTGATGCTTTCGGTAAAAAGGGACAGTTTTTGTCCCTTTTTTGCTTTATTCTGAAACTTATTCTGTTAAAGAATTGGAGGTTCATCATGGAAGATTTTATGCCCATAGAACCAATGGAGGATCAGGAACCTTCAAGGCAGTCTATCATAAAAGCAGAGAAAAAAAATAAAAATAGAAAATACAATAACTTTTTTGAATGGGTGGAGACCATTGTTGCCGGCGTTGTCTGCGCTGTGCTATGTTTTACTTTCGTGGTGCGCATGGTCGGTGTAGAAGGAATCTCCATGCAGCCGACACTATACGAGGGTGACCGGATCCTTCTGTCTAACTTGATACCTGTATATAGCAATGGAGATGTGGTAGTTGTTACCAAACATCACATTGATGATCGTCCTCTCGTCAAGCGGATCATTGCCACTGCGGGTCAGACCATCGACATCGACTTTGAGCAGGGCAAGGTTTACATTGATGGGGAAGAAATTGACGAACCCTATATCAAAGAAGCGACCTACACTGATGAGGGAACCGAGTTCCCCTTAACGGTGCCTGAGGGCTACGTTTTTTGCATGGGTGATAACCGCAATGAATCCATGGACAGCAGAGATCCGAGAGTAGGCCTGATTGACACCCGTTATATTTTAGGAAAAGCTGTTTTCAGGGTTTATCCATTGGATAGTATCGGATTGATCGATTAAGCAGGAGGAAATTATGATCGAAGCACCTTCCATTCAGTGGTTTCCAGGACATATGGCAAAAACTCGGCGGCTTATGCGGGATAGCCTGAAGATGGTGGATATCGTCATTGAGCTGACAGATGCCCGTATTCCCCAAAGCAGCCGCAATCCGGAGATTGACAAACTCATTGGAAATAAGCCGAGAATTGTTATGCTTAATAAGGCAGACGCAGCGGATGAGACCATCAACAATGCCTGGTGTAGTTTTTATGCTTCCAAAGGGATTGCTGCCTTGGCTGCCGATTGCCGCAGTGGGAAAGGGCTCAAGGCGTTTTTACCAATGCTACGTAAGGTACTGTCAGATGAGCTTTCCAGAAGGGAGAGCCGGGGAAATGTGGGAAAGCCTATCCGCATGATGGTGGTGGGCATCCCTAACGTGGGAAAGTCCTCTTTTATCAACCGGATGGCTGGAGGCAAAAGGACCAAGGTAGAAGATCGCCCCGGTGTCACGCGCAGTCAGCAGTGGGTCAAGGTAAATGGCGGCCCAGGTCTTAACAATTTGGATCTGCTCGACATGCCCGGTGTGCTCTGGCCTAAGTTTGAAGACCCCTTGGTGGGAGAAAAGCTTGCATTCACCGGAGCCATCAAGGATGATATCATGGATATTGAGCTTTTGGCGGCAAGACTTCTAGAGTTTCTCAATGAAAACTACCGTCAAATGATCTGTGGACGCTATCGTCTCGAAGAAAATGAAGTAACTGACCTAGCGGGCTTTGACCTTCTTTCCCTCATTGGCAAAAAGAGAGGAATGCTTATTTCCGGAGGCGAAGTCAATACAGAACGAGCGGCCATTATGGTGCTGGATGAATTTCGCAGTGGAAAAATTGGCCGTATATCCCTGGAAGCACCTACCGCATAGAAAGGGGACACCACTATGGCAGATATTGATATACTTGCACCTGAGAAAAAAGCAAAAAAACAGGGGTGTTCTCTTATTTGTGGGGTCGATGAAGCAGGGAGGGGGCCCTTAGCTGGACCTGTATATGCGGCAGCGGTGATCCTACCAGAACACTTTGACCTTCCAGGACTCAATGACTCCAAGAAATTGAGCCCCAAAAAGCGCGAACTACTCGACCAGCTTATCAGGGAACAGGCAATTTCCTTTTGTATTGCCAGTGCTAGTGAACAGGAAATAGACGAGATCAATATTCTCCAGGCGACTTTTCTGGCTATGAAGCGGGCGGTATCTGGACTTTCCACGGTGCCAGATATTGTACTAGTTGATGGCAATCGGGATCCAGGGCTTTCTATCAAAACGGAATGTATCGTCGGCGGTGATGCCAAATCCGCCAGTATAGCAGCGGCTTCGATTCTTGCCAAGGTGGCAAGAGACAAAGTCATGCAGCAGCTTCATGAGCAGTATCCTATGTACTGCTTTGATAAGCATAAAGGCTATCCTACCAAACTCCATTATGAAAAAATTTCGGAATATGGGGTATCCCCAGTACATCGAAAGACTTTTCTTAAAAAGTATTTTGCGGGAAAAGCACAATGAGCCGCCGAGATATTGGAAAGTTGGGGGAGGATTTTTGCGGGCACATCCTTGCCGCAAAAGGATATAGGATTCTCGCACAGAACTATCACTCCCGCTACGGAGAGATCGACCTAATCGTACAGAAAGAAGGCATTATTGCCTTTGTGGAAGTCAAAGCACGCAAGGCGGATGGAATCGCGCTTCCCAGAGAATACGTGGACGTGAAAAAACAGAGGCGGTTGATAAAAACGGCGATCCAATATCTTTCGTCCACAGGGGTAGAGTTGCAGCCCCGTTTTGATGTATTCGAGGTAAAATTACATTCTCAGACTGGTGCGGTCATCGGATACAAGTATATTGAAAATGCATTTGAAGTTGGTGATATTGATGCGATATTTTGATCTGCACTGTGATACCATTACCGAAATTTGCCGAAAAAAGACAGAGCTATCGGATTATAGCGGTCATCTTTCCATCGAAAAAACCAAGGGAATTCGTCTGTGGAGGCAGTGCTTTGCCATCTTTGTTCCCGATGACCAGCGGGGTGATGCCGCCATCTCCTATTACGAACGGCATTATCACTATTTTAAGAAGCAGATGATGGTAAACTCAGATGAAATATCCTGGCAAAGGTCTTTATCGGAAATTACAGGTGATCAGACCGCAACTAAAGCGGCTATTCTCACTGTAGAGGGTGGTTGTGTCTTGGCTGGGGACCTAAATCGGGTACAGCAATTATCCGAGGACGGGGTTCGGATGATTACATTAACCTGGAACGGTGAGAATGAACTAGGTTGTGGCATCTCATCTAACAAAGGTCTGACCCCTTTTGGACTTCAGGCGGTACAGGAAATGGAACAGCAGGATATTGTTGTCGACGTTTCCCATCTTTCTGATGCAGGGCTTGATGACGTGATTAACTGTACTACTCGCCCCTTTATGGCCAGTCATTCTAGCTCTCGGGCCCTTTGTGATCATCCCCGTAACCTGACCGACATGCAATTTGGCGCTTTGGCCAAAAAGAGATGCTTGGTAGGAATCAATTTCAGCAGAGGATTTTTAAACAGGGATAGCCAGAAGGCATCCTATCGTGATATGATAAAACATATCGATCACTTTCTTGGCCTAGGCGGCGAAGATGTCGTAGCCTTAGGTTCTGATTTTGACGGCACAGATATGCCAGCTGATTTTCCGGATATTACGGCGATACCGCGCCTCTATGAGGAAATGTTGCGTTTAGGATACCCAGAAAAGCTGGTAGATAAAATCTTTTATCAAAATGCAGCCGACTTTTTTGTCAGATATGAGCAAAGCAAAAAGCAATAAAAATTTCCATAGATTTTGAGGGGGAAAAGTAATGCAATATCAAAGCACCAGAAATTCCAGTGTCCGCGTTTCATCAGCGCAGGCTATCTCTCAGGGAATTTCTCAGGATAAAGGTTTATTCGTTCCTACAAGTATCCCAGTCCTGACCGCAGAGGATATCCAGGACATGTGCGGCATGGATTATATTGCCCGGGCGAAAAAAGTTCTTGGCGCCTATCTCACCGATTTCTCTGATGAGGAGTTAGGCGCATGTGTCCAGGGCGCATATCAGGGGAAATTTGAGGAAGATAAAGTTGCCCCTCTCTCCAAGGTGGGGGAAAACACTTATTTCCTGGAATTATGGCATGGCCCTACCTGTGCTTTTAAGGATGTTGCTTTACAATTACTTCCTTATTTGCTGACAACCTCTGCCAAGAAGGTAGTAGATGGAAAGAAAATCGTCATCTTGGTCGCTACTTCCGGTGATACAGGTAAGGCAGCTCTCGAGGGATTTAAAGATGTGGAGAACACCTCCATCCTGGTATTTTATCCAGAGGATGGGGTGAGTCCTATGCAAAAATTACAGATGACTACCCAAGCTGGGGAAAATGTGGCAGTTTGCGCCATTGAAGGTAATTTTGACGACGCTCAAAATGGAGTAAAAGCTATATTTACTGATCCTGTCATGGCGGCAAAGCTGGAAAAGCATGGTATGATGTTTTCCAGCGCCAACTCTATTAACTGGGGAAGACTGGTACCCCAAATTGTCTATTATATCAGTGCCTACTGTGATTTAATTGCGGATGGAGAGATTAAGGCAGGGGAGCCCATTAATGTCGTAGTTCCTACCGGGAATTTTGGCAACATTTTGGCCGCTTATTATGCACGGGAGATGGGCATTCCCATTGCCAAACTGATCTGCGCCTCCAACCAGAACAATGTGCTCACCGACTTTATTCGTACCGGCACCTATGATAAAAATCGGGTATTCCATACCTCGATTTCTCCTTCTATGGATATTCTTATCTCCAGTAACCTGGAGCGGCTGCTGTATCATCTTTGCGGTAAAGATGACAAAACGCTTACTTCTTGGATGCAGGCATTAACAGAAGAAGGAAAGTATGCCATCGATCCGCAGATGAGAGCAGAGCTTCAGAAGGTATTCTGGGGTGGCTATTGTGATGACACAGCAACTAAAAATACAATCCATGAAGTGTTCCAAAAATATTCCTATTTGTGCGATACCCATACTGCGGTAGCCGTCAATGTTTATGAGCAGTATGTAAAAGAAACCGGGGACGCCACCAAAACAGTGATCGCGTCTACCGCCAGTCCTTTTAAATTCTCTTCCAGCGTACTGGATGCTATTGCTCCGGAAAAGGTGGACAAGAATGATTTTGTGACGGCAGAACGCCTCAGCCAGGTGTCTGGTTATGCTATCCCCAAGGCACTGAAAGAATTAAAGGATAAGCAGCCACGTTTTGACACATGCTGTACCCGAGAAAATATGGAACAAATTGTTCTGGAAATGTTACATATCCAATAGACAAAAAACGCCCGATAGCCGGACGTTTTTGAAAACCAGTAGCTATTTGGGTTTAAATGTGCTGCAAATTGTATCTCCTGTCATGGCGGCAAAGGTGGGGCCAATTTTAACCTCTTTGGCCATACAATGGGAACGTTTTTCATTGTACATACAGTTAACAACTTCGCATTTCACGTTGGGCATATGATCTGGATGAGAATTCTGCTCTTTATTCATAGGAATACTCCTTTCGATGATTTCTTCTTTATTTTTTTACCGCAGTTTTCTATTATGCAGAACATGTGATATGATTTGAGAAAAAGGTGGTTTATGAATATATTTGCCATTGCCGACCTCCATCTATCTTTAGGCAGTGATAAGCCAATGGATGTATTTTCCGGCTGGGACGGCTATGTAGAAAAACTGAAGGATCATTGGTGTTCTAAGGTGAATGAAGCTGATATTGTCGTCATTGCTGGGGATGTCTCCTGGGGAATGTCTTTGGAGGAAAGCCTGACAGACTTTGAATTTATTCATAGCCTGCCTGGACAAAAATATATTCTCAAGGGCAATCATGATTATTGGTGGACAACGGCAAAAAAAATGAACAGCTTTTTTGAACAGCATGGATTAACCAGCCTGCACATCCTCCATAATAACTGTGTTGTCTGCGGAGGGCTTGCTCTGTGCGGGACGAGAGGTTGGATCTTTGAAAATGGCCAGCCACAGGATCAAAAGATTGTAGCCCGTGAAGCACAGAGGCTGGAAACCTCTCTGAAAGCTGCGGGAGATCGGGAAAAGATCGTTTTTCTCCATTATCCGCCCATATATATGAAAGAAATGTCCGTAGAAATTATGGAAGTATTGCATCACTATCAAGTAAAGACCTGTTATTACGGACATATTCACGGTGGGGGAAGACGGTTTGCCCTCAATGGCACTTATATGGATATCCAATTCCAGTTAATATCTTGTGATCAGGTTGATTTTGATCCGGTTTTTGTGGCTTCAACCGAAATGAAAGAGCCCGCAGAGAATATGACTTAAAAAAAGAATAATTCTTTACAAGTTTGCAGGAAAAACTTCAAAAAAAAACTTGGTATTTTCGTGCAAATATGATATAATCACTAGGATAAATGCGTTTAAAGTAACAGGAGGAAGTTCTGAAATGAGTTTAACTTCGGCAAAACAGGTGGAGACCAATAAGTATGAATTAGAAATTGCTGTAGACGGCGATACTTTTAATGCTGCTGTTGATCAGGCATTTCGCAAAAACGGAAAAAAAATGCAGGTGCCTGGCTTTCGGAAGGGAAAGGCTCCCCGTTCTATCATAGAGAAAATGTACGGCGAGGGCATCTTCTATGAGGATGCAATCAATTCTGTTTATCCCGATGCCTATGAATCCGCCGTCAAAGAGGCTAAGATTGAGCCGGTAGACCGGGCGGATGTTGAGGTGCTTGAGGTAGGCAAAGATGGCTTTACCTTTAAGGCGACTGTTACTGTCAAGCCAGAAGTCGAAGTTGAAAACTACAAAGGTATCGAAGCCACCAAAAAAATTGTCAATGTTTCCGAAGAGGAAATTGACAGCGAGATTGAGCGGCTGAGGGAAAGAAACGGCCGTATGGTCAATGTGGAAGACCGCGCCGCACAGAATGGCGACAACACCATTATTGACTTTGAGGGATTTGTTGATGACGTTGCCTTTGATGGAGGCAAGGGTGAGAATTATCCCCTGACTTTGGGTTCTAATCAGTTTATTCCTGGCTTTGAGGATCAGATTGTTGGCCACAATGTTGGGGATGAGTTTGATGTCAATGTCACCTTTCCTGAAGAATATCATGTAGCAGACTTGGCTGGAAAACCTGCGGTTTTCAAAGTAAAACTTCATGAGATTAAAATGCGTGAGCTGCCTGAGGTTGACGATGAGTTTGCCAAAGATGTCAGTGAGTTCGATACCGTGGCGGAGTTGAGAGACGACCTGAAAGCAAAGCTTTTGGAAGCTAAGCAAACTGCTGCGCAAAATGATTTGGAGAATCAGCTGATTGATGTTGTTATCTCTAATATGAAGGCTGAAATTCCTCAGGTCATGATTGAGCATCGCATTGACGAAATGGTCCGCGATTTCGATTATCGCCTGCAGTCCCAGGGAATGAATTTGCAGACCTATCTCCAGTATACTGGCATGGAGATGGATTCCTTCAGAAAAACTTTTGCCGAGCAGTCGGAACGTCAGGTTAAGGTAAGATTGGCTCTGGAAAAAATTGTAGAACTCGAAAATATCGAAGTAGAGCAGGAAGCAGCGGATGCAGAGATGCAGAAACTTGCTGAGCAGTATCAGATTGATCTGGATAAAGTAAAGATGATTATTCCTGAAGAGGAAATCAAGAAAGATTTGGCTGTCAATAAGGCCATTGATATGATCCGCGATACTGCAAAGGTCACAGAAGTAGCTGACGAGCCGGAGAAAGAAAAGACCGAGAAAAAAGCCCCGGCAAAAAAGTCTACTAGAAAGGCACCGGCTAAAAAAGCTGCAGCTAAAAAAGCGGAAGCTCCTGTTGAGGAAACAAAAGACGAAGTTACAGAGTAATTGATAGCTCATGTTACATATATTTCAGCGGACTTAGCTCCGCTGAAATATATTGTGCTTTTAGAGGAATATTTCCCGGAAATATTTGAACTTGAGAGAAACTCAGTGTTTATCATGCGGAGGTGTGTTAGATGAGTTTAGTCCCAATGGTAGTTGAACAGACCAATCGAGGAGAGCGTTCCTATGATATTTTTTCTCGCCTGCTGAACGATCGTATTGTTATGCTGTGCGAGGAGGTCAATGACGCCAGTGCTAGCCTAGTAGTAGCCCAGCTTCTTTATCTGGAGGGGCAGGATCCTGATAAGGATATCAGCCTATATATCAACAGTCCTGGTGGTTCTGTTACCGCTGGCATGGCAATCTATGATACTATGAAATATATCAAGTGTGATGTCTCCACCATTTGCATGGGATTGGCGGCTTCTATGGGCGCATTTTTGTTGTGTTCTGGAACCAAAGGAAAACGTTTGGCCTTGCCCAACAGCGAGATCATGATCCATCAGCCTTCAGGCGGTGCTCAGGGGCAGGCTACAGATGTAAAGATTCATGCGGAATGGATCATGCGGACAAAAGCCAAGTTGAATAAAATGATGGCGGAAGCTACAGGTCAGCCTCTGGAGGTAATCGAACGGGACACTGAGCGTGACAACTTTATGTCTGCAGAAGAAGCCGTGAAATACGGATTGGTCGACAGAGTGATTTATGAACGATAGGTTGTGATACAATGCCAAGAAACGACGATGGCAGAACGGTAAGGTGTTCTTTCTGTGGAAAAACCCAGGATCAAGTGCGGCGTTTAATTGCTGGACCTGGTGTTTATATCTGCAATGAGTGTATTGAACTGTGCCAGAGCGTAATGCAGGATGAGGGCTATGCTTCACGTCGATCAAAACCTGTGCGGGAAGAGATTGATATTACCATTCCAAAGCCACAGGAAATCAAGGCCATTTTAGATGAATATGTCATTGGTCAAGACGCAGCCAAGATTGCTTTGTCCATTGCCGTATATAATCATTATAAGCGGATATATTTCGGTGGAGAAGATGGGGTAGAGCTACAGAAAAGTAATGTACTTCTGTTAGGACCTACTGGTGTCGGCAAAACACTGCTGGCTCAAACCCTTGCCAAAATCCTCAACGTACCTTTCGCAATTGCCGATGCCACTACATTGACAGAGGCAGGGTATGTGGGCGAGGACGTGGAGAATATACTGCTTCGGCTCATTCAGGCTGCCGATTTTGATATTGAAAAGGCTGAACGTGGCATCATCTATATCGATGAAATCGATAAAATCACAAGAAAAAGTGAAAATCCCTCCATCACCCGCGATGTCAGTGGTGAAGGAGTACAGCAGGCGCTTTTGAAAATTTTGGAAGGTACCATCTCTAATGTTCCACCTCAAGGGGGCCGCAAGCACCCACAGCAGGAATTCATTCAGATTGACACCTCCAATATTCTCTTCATCTGTGGTGGTGCCTTTGAAGGAATTGATAAGATCATTGAGCGCCGTGTATCCACTTCTTCTTTGGGCTTTGGTGCCAAGATAAGAACTAGCGCCGATAAGGAGACAGACAATCTCATTGCACAGGTCATTCCCCATGATCTGGTCAAATATGGGATGATCCCAGAATTGGTAGGACGTATTCCTGTCATTACTACCCTCAATGCACTGGATGCACCTAGTCTGGTGCGGATTTTGTCCGAACCCAAAAATGCTGTAATTAAACAGTATAAACGCCTTTTTGAATTAGATGGAATTGACTTAGAGTTTGAGCCAGAGGCTTTACAGGCGATTGCGGATCAAGCGATTGAGAGTAAAACTGGTGCTCGTGGGTTGCGTACTATTATGGAACGAGTCCTTCAACCCATTATGTTTGATTCCCCATCCGATGCTACGATTGAGGAAATCACAATTTCCAAGGCCTGTGTCGACGGAACGGGGGAACCTGATATACTGCGCAATCCCAATAAAAAACCAATGAAACTACAATTGCCATCAGACCGGGCGATGAAGCCGAGAAAAGATTCTGTCAGCTAATCCAAATATTGGATAGGAAAGCAGCCGCAAATACGGCTGCTTTTTCTAAATAAAGAAGAAAATATGAAAAGACTTTGTGCGTATCAGGAAAAATATACAGGAAAAGTCTCTTTTGGACTGATGAGCCAATCATTTTGTTCAAAATTAGGGCAATTTGTATAAAAAGTAAACATTTTGCACTTGAATTACACGATTTTTTTCTTTATAATGAATGTCAATTGAAAAGGTAAATTTGAACCTTTTCAAAAAGCTAGGAGAAAGCGAGGGAAGTTTATGTACGAAATCGATGAAAACACAGTGAGAATGCCGATGCTGGCGCTCCGTGGACTTGTCCTTTTTCCTAACATGATCCTTCATTTTGACGTGGGAAGGGAAAAATCTATTGCAGCTTTAAAAAAGGCAATGGATGACGACCAGTACATATATCTTGTTGCCCAAAAAGATATTCGCGATGATGATCCGCAAGACTATGAAATCTATAATGTAGGTGTCGTTGCGCAGATCCGGCAGATCCTCAAGATGCCGGGGGATAGTCTGCGGGTATTGGTAGAGGGCGTTTATCGCGGTCAAACTAAGGAGATTGTCTCGACATCCCCTTACCTTGAGGCGATTGTGGAGAAGATGCCTCTCACCCAAATGCCAAAGTCCAAGTCTGTCGCATGCCAGGCGAGAATGCGCACATTAAAAGAACTCTTTGAGGAATACTGCTATCTTTATGCCAAGGTGCCCAAAGAAATTATTCTCAATGTGATGGAAACAGAAGATCCTGTTTATCTGGTGGAATACATCGCTGGGAATATTATGCTGAAGGTAGAGCAGAAGCAAACAATATTGGAGCAATCCAGTGGGATGAAACGGTTAGATCTGCTCATTAAATATCTGGATCAGGAAAATAAAGTCCTCACTTTGGAGAAGGACATCTATGCCAAAGTGAAAGACCAAATTGATGAAAACCAGCGGGAGTACTATCTACGGGAGCAGATGCGTGCTATTTCTGAGGAGCTGGGAGAAACAGAAAATGTACAGGACGAGGTAGACGGCTATCAAAAGCGGATTGCCGCATTAGATGTAGACGATGAGAGCAAAGAAAAACTTTATAAAGAAGCTGATCGCCTCTATAAAATGCCTTCCAACTCCCATGAGGCGGCAGTGATCCGCTCGTGGCTCGATGTCTGCTTGGATTTGCCTTACAATACCAGAACGAAAGATAAAATCGACATTGCAAAAGCCCAAAAGTTTTTGGATAAAGAGCACTACGGCCTCAAAAAAATCAAACAACGTATCTTGGAACTGTTGGCCGTTCGGGTTATGGCGCCAGATATCAAAGGACAGATTATTTGTCTGGTAGGCCCTCCAGGAGTGGGAAAGACTTCTATTGCCCGTTCCATAGCCCAAACTATGGGAAGAAAATATGCCCGAGTTTCCTTGGGAGGCATCCGGGATGAGTCTGATATCCGTGGACACCGTAAAACCTATATCGGCGCTATGCCTGGCAGAATTATCACTGCTTTGCAGCAGGCTGGTTCTCGTAATCCTCTCATCTTGTTGGATGAAATCGATAAAATGAGCAACGATTTCAGAGGAGATCCCTCTGCGGCCATGCTCGAGGTTCTTGACAGTGAACAAAACAACGCATTTCGGGATCACTATGTAGAAATCCCCTTTGATCTTAGCGAGGTATTGTTCCTTACTACGGCCAATACGCTGGATACTATACCTGCGCCTCTTCTTGACCGTATGGAAGTCATTGAACTTCCCAGTTATACAAGAGAAGAAAAATTCCAGATTGGAAAGCGTCACCTGGTTCCAAAACAGATGAAACGCCATGGACTCAACAGCAAGAACTTCCATATTTATGATGATGCCCTTTACGATTTGATTGATAACTACACACGGGAAGCCGGTGTCCGTAATCTGGAGCGGGTGATCGCTTCCCTCTGCCGAAAGGCGGATAAATGCTTGGTGGCTGGTGAAGTACAGAAGGTCAACATTCGAGATAAAAATATTGAAGAATTCCTTGGCGCCAAAAAGTTTAAGCCAGAAAAGATTTTGGAGACAGACGAAGTAGGAGTTGTCACCGGACTTGCTTGGACCTCTGTGGGCGGTGAGACTATGCCCATCGAGGTTGCTGTTATGGATGGAAATGGCAAAATCGAGCTCACAGGTTCTTTAGGAGACGTGATGAAGGAGTCTGCCCATGCGGCAATCAGCTATGTGCGCAGCCGTGCTGATGAGCTTCTCATTGAGCCTGACTTCTATAAAACGCGAGACATCCACATTCATGTGCCAGAAGGCGCGGTGCCAAAGGATGGTCCGTCGGCAGGTGTTACCATGTGTACTGCTATTGTATCCGCTCTGTCCAATACACCGGTACGTCGAGAGGTTGCAATGACAGGAGAAATTACCTTGCGTGGTCGGGTTCTACCCATCGGTGGTCTGAGGGAAAAAACGATGGCCGCCTATGCAGCAGGGGTAAAAACCGTAATTATTCCTCAGGACAATGTTCCCGATCTTGAGCAGGTAGATGATGTGGTCAAATCCTCTATCAAGTTTATTCCTGCCGCTAAAATAGATACCGTTTTAAACCATGCACTGATTAAAAATCCTGCTGTGGTTCAGCCTGATGACGATGGCTGCAAGACAGGTGTAAAACTTAACGAGAAAAAAGACATCAAAAATCGCTTTATTACCCAGTAAAGAGAGCAAAGGAGACAGTATGAATTATCACGCCATAGAGTTTGAAACATCTTTTGGTCTGCTTTCTCAATTGCCCCCTTCGACCATGACGGAGATTGCTTTTTCCGGTCGTTCTAATGTAGGAAAATCTACATTAATTAATAAAATTTTTAATCGAAAGACTCTGGCCAAAGTGAGTTCTGTTCCGGGAAAAACTAAAACGATCAATTTCTTCAAGGGAGATAATGTTCGTTTTGTGGATCTTCCTGGATATGGTTTTGCAAAGGTATCAAAATCAGAAAAAAGAAGATGGGCTGAGTTAATGGAGGGGTATTTTAATACCGAACGGGATATTGCCCTGGTCTTTCAGCTTATCGATATGCGTCATCCTCCCACGCAGGATGATCTAATGATGCTTCATTTTCTAATTGAGAGTGAAATCCCTTTCGTCATCATTTTGACAAAGTCTGACAAGCTTAGCAAATCCCAAAAGGAAGAACGGTTGGCAGCTCTCCAAGAAGAAATCCCTTATGCCGACCAAATCACCATGATTCCCTTTTCTTCTGTAAAGGGCGATGGCGTTGAAGATATTAAGGCAATTATTGACGACATTGCGGATGAAATTGCCGAAGTAGGGGAATAGGCATCAAAAGATATTGAAGACAAAGGAGAAATGCGACGTGTTTATTTCAGATTGCTTGGGAATTAATGAGGCCGGACACCTGACCATTGGGGGAGTGGATACCATTATGCTGGCCGAAAAATATGGTACCCCTCTGTATGTGATGGATGAGGATGATATCCGGCGAAGCTGTAGCCTTTACAAAAAATCCATCGACAAATATTACGATGGACAGGGACTTGTCACCTATGCCAGCAAAGCTTTCTGCTGTAAAGAAATTTGTAAGGTAGCAGCTTCAGAAGGCTTGGGCCTTGATGTAGTATCTGCTGGAGAGCTTTACACGGCGCATGAGGCCGGATTTCCTATGGAGAAGGTGTTCTTCCATGGCAATAACAAGACAATGGAAGAATTGACACTGGCTTTGGAATATGGCGTAGGACGTATTGTGGTCGATAATCTGACAGAACTAGCGTTTCTCAATACTTTGGCCCGTTCCCAAGGAAAGACGGCGAATATCTTTTTCCGCATCAAACCTGGTATTGATGCTCATACCCATGATTTTGTACGTACTGGGCAGATTGATAGCAAATTCGGCCTTGCGCTCGAGACGGGCGAAGCCATGGAAGCGGTAAAAGAAGCTCTCGGTTACGAAAATATCTGTCTAAAAGGGCTACACTGTCACATAGGTTCTCAAATTTTCGATATTGAACCCTTTGAGCATGCGGCACAGGTTATGCTTGGCTTTATTGCACAAATCAAGACAGAAACTGGTTATGAAATAGGGGAGCTAAACTTAGGCGGCGGATTCGGTATTAAATATATTACCGAGCATGATCCTGTGGAATATGACAGCTATATGCAAAAGGTTTCTGCCGTTGTTAACAGCACCTGCAAAGATCTTGCAATTAAGCGGCCGTTTATTATTATCGAACCAGGACGTTCTATTGCTGGACCGGCAGGCATCACCCTTTATACTGTAGGTGCTGTAAAGGAAATCCCCCATATCCGTACTTATGTTTCGATCGATGGAGGGATGACCGATAACCCGCGTTATGCGTTGTATCAATCTGAATATGAGTGTCTGGTGGCAAGCCGTGCTGGTGAGCCCAGAGAAAAGGTTGTCACCATTGCCGGTAAATGCTGCGAGAGCGGCGATCTCATCGGGGAAGGAATGCATATTCAGGATGTGAAACCCGGTGATATCATTGCTGTTTTGGCTACTGGTGCTTATAATTACTCAATGTCTTCTAACTATAATCGAATTCCTAAACCCGCTGTCATCTTTGTCAAAGGTGGTAAAGACCGGCTAGTGGTGAAACGAGAAACCTTGGAAGATATTATCCGCAACGATCTGTAGGGTAGTTTTTATGACTCTAGCGCATCGGAAGGAACCGGTGCGCTTTTCTCTGTCTATTTTTTTATAGAATCATTTACTTTTTCAGTTCAGTGTGGTAAACTATGAATAGACCTATCATGTGTAATTCGGAGGAAGGCATATGAACAGCAAACTGAAAGATATGAATGTGGATTATCTCTTCAAAGCGATTTTGTCTTTGGAAACTCTGGAGGAATGTTATAATTTTTTTGAGGATCTATGCACTGTTCCTGAGTTAAAGGCTTTGTCACAGCGGCTGCATGTAGCTAAAATGTTGGAAGAGCGCCATGTATATAGTGATATTGTCAATGAGACTGGCGCCAGTACGGCGACCATCAGCCGTGTGAATCGTTCCCTCAACTATGGTTGTGACGGTTATCGGGTGGTTTTTGAAAGACTGAAGGATGAAAAATAATGGCGTATCATTGTTTTGCGGCCTATTATGATCGGCTGACCTGGGATGTAGATTATCCGGGGAGAGCACAGTATTTTCAGGCATTGCTGCAAAAATATCACCGTGGCAAGGTCGAGCTTTTGCTCGACCTTGCCTGCGGTACAGGCAGCTTATCTCTCGAATTAGCTCGTCTCGGCTATGATGTTATTGCCGTAGATGGTTCTGAGGATATGCTTTCACAGGCCATGGAAAAGAACGATGGGAGTTATCCCATTCTCTTTTTATGCCAGCAGATGGAGGATTTGGATCTTTACGGTACGATTGATGCTGCAGTTTGTGCTTTGGACAGCATTAATCATGTGACAGACCCAAAGACGGTTCTAAAAATTTTTCAAAGGGTATCCCTTTTTATGAATCCCGGCGGCATCTTTCTTTTTGATGTCAACACACCTTATAAACATCGGGAAATACTCTCTGACTCTACCTTTGTCTATGAAGACGATGATCTATATTGTGTATGGCAAAATGGGCCAGCGGATCAGGAAGATTGTGTGGAAATCACACTAGATTTCTTTTCCTGGAACGGTGAGAGCTATGATCGGGAATCTGAGTCTCTCAAGGAGCGTGCCTATGCTCCGAAATTACTGACAGAATGGCTGCGGGAATCCGGTATGGAGGTACTGGCAATTTATGGAGATGATACTTTTCAAGCGCCAGTAGAAAATACCCAACGGCTTATATTTGTAACAAGAAAGAGTGAATAATGTATGGGAAAATTAGTACGGGCATTGAGTAAAGATGGTGGAATTTCTTGTATTGCCATTGATTCCACCGATATCGTTGCACGGGCTGAGCGTATCCATCAGACCAGTGCTGTTGTTACAGCGGGTTTGGGGCGTTTGCTAACGGCTGCATCTATTATGGGCTCTATGCTAAAAGATAAAGAAAATTCTATTACCTTACGTGTAGCAGGCGATGGCCCAGTTGGCGCGCTGATTGCAGTAACTGACGGCGAAGGCAATGTGAGGGGATATCCAGTCAATCCTATCGTTGAATTACCCCTTAACCAATATGGTAAGCTGGATGTGGGAGGTGCTGTAGGGAAAGGTGTTCTTCATGTAATCAAAGATCTAGGAATGAAAGACCCTTATGTTGGGCAAGTGCCTCTCATCTCTGGAGAAATTGCAGAAGACATTACCAGCTATTACGCCGTCAGCGAACAAATTCCCACCGTCTGTGGGCTTGGCGTACTTGTCAATACGGATCTAACTGTACTTTCCGCTGGAGGATATCTTATACAGCTTATGCCTGGGGTAGGAGAGGAGACCATTTCTGAATTAGAAGAAAATGTCAAGAAAATGCCTCCGGTATCCCAAATGCTCCATGAAGGGTTAACACCTCAACAGATCATAGAAAAAGCCTTAGACGGCTTTGAGCCAAACATATTAGAGGAAAAAGAGGTTTCCTACAAATGTGATTGTAGTAGAGAGCGGGTAGAACGTGCCCTGCTTTCTCTTGGAAAAAAAGAACTGCAAAAAATGTCAGAGGAAGATAAGGTCACAGAGGTTGGTTGTCATTTTTGTAGTAAAAAATATCGATTCAATCAAAAAGAAATAAAAACTTTGATGGCGAGAGCAAAGTAATATATCAATTTATAAAAAGCTTGACATTTTTGGGGGAATCATGTAGAATTAATTTCGCTGCTTGTGTTTTGGATAATTTGCAGCGAAATTGTGGGAGCATAGCTCAGCTGGGAGAGCACCTGCCTTACAAGCAGGGGGTCACAGGTTCGAGCCCTGTTGTTCCCACCAAATGGCCCGGTAGTTCAGTTGGTTAGAACGCTAGCCTGTCACGCTAGAGGTCGTGGGTTCGAGCCCCATCCGGGTCGCCAATGGATGCCTCTGTAGCTCAGTCGGTAGAGCAGAGGACTGAAAATCCTCGTGTCGTTGGTTCGATTCCGACCGGAGGCACCATCCTGCGGGTTTAGCTCATCTGGTAGAGCGCCACCTTGCCAAGGTGGAGGTAGCGAGTTCGAGCCTCGTAACCCGCTCCATAATCAAAAACACCTGAAGCAAATTTGCTTCAGGTGTTTTTGATTATTTGCCAAATGTCAAGAGCTAAGAATAACCCCGGGGAAAAGGGCATATGATAAGACTATCCTCTCGTTTTCTCCACAATCTTTATCTAAATCCAGTGAAAAATTAAATCGGGTTCATTTGGTAATTTTTTTTAAGAAAAACATTGACTTTTTTCTGTCTTTATTGTAAAATAATATTCGTCGCTGATGAGAAGTGACAATTTTCTGTAAAGATGGGAGCATAGCTCAGCTGGGAGAGCACCTGCCTTACAAGCAGGGGGTCACAGGTTCGAGCCCTGTTGTTCCCACCAAATGGCCCGGTAGTTCAGTTGGTTAGAACGCTAGCCTGTCACGCTAGAGGTCGTGGGTTCGAGCCCCATCCGGGTCGCCAATGGATGCCTCTGTAGCTCAGTCGGTAGAGCAGAGGACTGAAAATCCTCGTGTCGTTGGTTCGATTCCGACCGGAGGCACCATCCTGCGGGTTTAGCTCATCTGGTAGAGCGCCACCTTGCCAAGGTGGAGGTAGCGAGTTCGAGCCTCGTAACCCGCTCCATATAAGGCGCCATAGCCAAGTGGTAAGGCAGAGGTCTGCAAAACCTTCATTCCCCAGTTCAAATCTGGGTGGCGCCTCCAAAGAAAACACCCCTGAAAGTTCAGGGGTGTTTTCTTTTGTCCTTACCTAGATTTCATACATCAAATCATGTATAATTAAAGTCTATTATCTTCATCAATAAATCGTATGATAATTGAATTGCTTTCAAAAGGGGGTGTAGATATGAAAGAAATATTGAATAGTTTCTTCACTCGGGAATATGCACTGTCCCTTGAGGAAATTTTGGTTCATATTACGGTGTCTGTGATCATAGGTATGGTCATTTTTCTTTCATACTGGATCACCCATACTGGTACTATCTATAGCAGAAGGTTTAATGTGTCGCTCATCGTATTAACTGTTCTTACCACATCAGTAATGATCGTCATTGGTAGTAACATTGCCCTTTCCCTTGGTATGGTAGGTGCTCTCTCCATAGTACGCTTCAGAAATGCAGTGAAGGATCCTAGAGATACTGTCTATATTTTCTGGACAATTGTTGTAGGCATCTGCTGTGGCATCGGTGACTATATCATTGCGAGTATTAGTACATTAGCTCTTTTTGTTCTACTTTTGGTTGTTGGCAGAATCAAAAATGATTATAAAAGGCTACTGGTTATCCGGGCACATAAACGATTGGAAAAGGACATTCAATCTATGGTTACCTCATTTTTTAGAGCAAAAGAAAAGTTGCAAGCGATGAATACCACCAAAGATACAGTGGAATTTATCTATCAATTACCCTCTCGGCGCTTCTCTCAGATAACTAAGGCAGACAAAAAAATTTTAGAGCAAGTTGATAAAATGGAGGGAATTGATTATGTCAACATCGTTTCGCAAAACGACGATATCACTGATAGGCAACATGGCAAATATAAAAGTTGAACCCGGACATAATCTTTAAGATTTTGTCCGGGTTTTTTATTCCAGAAAAAATTCAATTGGGAAACGCAATAATATAGAGATAAAATTCACCGGAAGAAAGCGTTGCAGAAGATGCAATGAGAAAATCAAGATTTGTGCTGTCTCCTATGACAGGAAATGCTGTGGTTGATTCTGTCGAGGCGGAAAGACCTCCTGCCGTTGTTGTTGGAACCTTCGAGTTAAAACTTACTAAGATGGTTCCATTTGCTCTGCTGATGACCTGGAGGTAGCTGTCTGTATTGGTAGCCCCGAAAAAGGAATAAAAAATAAGATAGAAAGGTCCAGTCGCTAATGTGATTGTTGTTGGACTTGACTGTGAAATTAAATCAGGGGCGGAATTAGAGATTTCCACAAATTCAATGGGAGAACTCGTTGTGATCCTAGAGGCGTTAACATATCGTGCCAATAAAGCACCTGGTCCCGCTGCTCCAGTAGCACCGGTAGGGCCAGTATCGCCCCGTGGACCCTGTATACCTGTGGGACCCGTAGGGCCTGTCACACCGGCAGGGCCGGCATCTCCTTTGGCTCCCGCTATTCCTTGAGGGCCCTGAGGACCTTCGTGGCCTTGTGGGCCTGTAGGCCCAGTCGCTCCTGTAGGTCCTTGCATTCCCGTTGGACCCGTAGGGCCGGTTGGTCCTGTTGAGCCTGTTGTACCAGTGGATCCAGTCGCTCCAGTGGCTCCGATGATTCCCTGCGGGCCTTGGGCGCCTACAGGACCTTGTGGACCTGTAGGCCCAGTGGCGCCCTGTGGGCCTTGAGCACCCGTTGGACCCGTAGGACCGGTTGGACCGGTAACCCCACCAGGGCAGGGAGGACGACAGCAATAAAATGGGCAATGATAATTCAAGGTAATCATCCTTTATGAGATTTTATGATAGAAAGATATTTTTACATCCTATGCAAAATCTCTTTTGAAAGCGACTGGCCACAGGTTGCTATTTCTTGTGCAATGATAGAAAAAAAGGTATAATGGATTTAATCGTTAGTCTATTCACTGGACATACAGACATAAAATGTTTGTGGGGTGATAGAAAAGATGGCGATGAAAATTAATTATTTGAAATTGGTCGTACCCATTACCACACTTGCTGTGGTGATTTTTTGTATGTCAGCCGGTCATATTGTAAAAACGAATACTGTGATGGTTAATGTCAATACAGAAAGACAGCAGAGTAAAAAAGTAATCATCGATGCTGGCCACGGAGGCATGGATGGAGGAGCTGTTGGAGTAGATGGCATTGTTGAAAAGGATATTAACTTGGCTATTGCTCTCAAGCTGCGTGACCAGCTCCTTATGAATGGATATGAAGTTATTTTGACACGGGATAGTGATACCTCGCTACACGATGCGGATAAATCATCAGTTCGAGAACAGAAGATCTCTGATATAAAAAACCGCATGAAAATGATTGAGGACAATGAGGATGCGATTTTTCTCAGCATCCATCAAAATCAGTTCGGTATATCTAAATACAATGGGGCACAGATGTTTTTTAGCCCCAATCATCCTGAGAGCGAGATCCTTTCCCAAACGCTGCAGGATACTTTTCAGGAAATATTGCAACCTGAGAATACCCGGATACATAAAAAAGCGGGTGACAACCTTTATCTGCTTTATCATGCGCAATCTCCAGCGGTTCTTATTGAATGTGGTTTTTTATCTAACCCTGAAGAGGCACATAAATTGTCGACTTCCGAATATCAGGATGAAGTCGCTTTCACGATAGCATGTGCTCTAAATCGGTATTTTGCATCGAATATTCGGGATAAACAAAGTCAAAAAGAAATGGATGGTACAATCAATGGCAGTCAAATCAAAAACAATTTATGTATGCTCCCAGTGCGGAGGTGAAACAGCCAAATGGTTCGGGCGTTGTCCGGAATGCGGAGAGTGGAACACGCTAGAAGAACAGGTGAAGAATGTTGTAACAGGCTCTAAAAAAAGCGGCACTGTAGCGGTTTCTACAGCCGGCGGCCACGCTGTGACGCCAATGAATATCCAGCATATTACCTTCGGAGATGAGGATCGTTACAGCACAGGTCTTCAGGAATTGGACCGAGTATTGGGTGGCGGCATAGTACGTGGTTCTCTGATCCTGCTCAGCGGTGAACCAGGAATTGGAAAATCTACACTACTGCTGCAAATTTGCGAATATCTAGGGCAGGGGCAGAAGGTACTCTATATCACCGGGGAGGAAAGTGAAAAGCAAATTAAGGTCCGTGCTATGCGTCTTCATGTACAAACTGAAAATTTGTTTATCGCCACTATTACTGATGCACAGACAATTGTGGATACCATTGTCAAGGAAAGTCCAGATATTGTTATTATCGACTCCATACAGACCATGCATGTTGAGTCAGTACCGTCATCCAGTGGCAGTGTTTCTCAGGTGCGGGAGTCCACCCAGCTGCTTATGAGAGTGGCCAAGGAATACGGTATCTCTATCTTTATTGTTGGTCACGTCAACAAGGATGGTGCCATTGCTGGCCCCAAGGTGCTAGAGCATATGGTAGATGCCGTATTATATTTCGAAGGGGAGAGAAACCTTTCCTACCGTATTTTAAGGGCTGTTAAAAACCGGTATGGCTCTACCAATGAAATCGGTGTATTTGAGATGCATGATACTGGATTGGAAGAGGTAGAAAATCCCTCCCAGATGCTTTTATCTGATCGTCCACAACATGTCTCCGGTACTTGCGTTTCTTGCGTTATGGAGGGTTCTAGGCCGATTTTAACCGAGGTGCAGGCCTTAGCCACCAAGTCTGGTTTTACCGCACCAAGAAGGACTGCAACTGGCTTTGATTATAATCGGATGGCGCTGCTCATCGCAGTATTGGAAAAGCGGGCAGGTTTCTTTTTTGGAACTTTGGACGTTTATGTCAATGTCGTTGGAGGCCTGCGCCTCGATGAACCTGCGGCAGATCTTGCAGTTGCTCTGGCTTTAATGTCCTCTGTTACCGATCAGGTCATTGACCAGTCGGTAGCTGCCTTTGGAGAAGTGGGACTGGCTGGAGAAATTCGGGCAATCACAAGCATCGAACAACGTTTGACCGAAGCATCTCGTCTGGGATTTTCTAAATGCATTATTCCAAAACGTTGTTTGCGCTATATTAAGCAACCCGAAAAATATGGAATGGAAATTGTGGGAGTTTCCTATATCCGCGACGCCTTTAAGGCACTTTCCCGCTAATCTTTAACATTTGCTTGATAATTGACAGGCTGCTCTTTACTATTTTCTACATAGTAAAGGCAGCCTTTTTCTTTTGAGGAAGTAATATATGGCACCTTTTCTAATGTGCAGTAACCGTCCTTCTGATGCAGGCAAGGTTTGTCACAGGCGACGATGTTCATATTCATTCTCCTTTCGCTTTATCTGCCGGGGAAGATTCACAATACAAATATTTTGCTGTAAAAAAATCAAAATATTCTGGAAGGTCGCTTCATGCCTCATAAATCCCAGACTTTGTGAAAAAATAGGGGAAGAGATGATATGCGCAGTCGGAGGTCAAAATGAAACTAAAAATTGTAGTACTCATGATAGTCATTCTACTTATTCCTGGCACCCTTCTCATACCTACCATTGTAACAGCTGCTGTAGATACTGCTCAGGTGGTGATTGCAAAAGAAACACGTTTTGTCGATCAGGTGACAGCGACTGGTACCATTGAAAGCCTTGAGGAAGCACAACTATATTTGGATACAACCGTAGTGCCAGATCAGGTCTACGTGGAAGTCGGGGATTATGTAACCGAAGGCCAGGTGATCGCGGATGTAGATGTCAATAAATCCAAAGCAGTTATTGCGCAAAATCCCTTTAACAGCCTTGGTGAAACAGAAATAGAGATTCCGGATGAGCTCTCAGAGACACTGAGTGTTTTTGGCGCATTAAGTGGTTTAAGTGAAGAAGAATTGATCCAAGCATTCTCCGCAGCACAAGGTGGTAGCAAGAATGCTCAGATTACGCAGACTCTAGAGATCCCGACCCAGCTAACAGCACCCATGTCTGGCGTTATCGGTGACCTTACCCTCCAAACAGGAATGCCTACTCAAGCCGGAACAGCAGCCGTCACCATCGTGGATAATTCTAAATTGGCCCTTCGCGCTGAAGTGGGAGAATCACAGATACAGGAGGTATCCCATGGAGATCGATGTTACATTACTGGTTCTGGATTCTCAGGAAAACATTACACCGGCACAGTAACTCGAATTTTTCCCACCGCCAAAAAATCAAGTACAAACCTAAACACAGAATCAACTGTAGAAATTCTTATTGAAATAGATCAGCCGGATCAATATCTCATGGCAGGTTTTACTGCGAAAGCACAAATCGTGACGGAAATAAGAGAAAATGTTCTGACAGTGCCCTATGAGTCAATAGGACAAGATGAAGACGGTAAGGAATATGTATTCCTTTATGAAAACGGAAAGGCCGTACAGCGCTATATTGAGACAGGGGAGGAGATGCAGTCCGGCGTAGAGGTGACTGCTGGATTAGGACTAGGAGATGTGGTCATTCAAAATAATAGCAGCATCCGTAACAATGGTCAGTATGTGAGGATTGTTTAGATAAAAGGGAGAGGAAAATTTGTTCGATTTAATTATTGCTAGTATCAAAAATCTCCGTAGAAAAAAGTTCCGAAGTTTCTTGACGATTTTGGCCATCTGTATCAGTGTCGCCTCATTTGTTCTTATTTCTACTATCGGGGATGTGGGAAAAAGTGCAATTGAGACAGAACTAAGCAGTCTGGGAATCGATGGGGTTTCCATTTTACCTGAAGATAAAGAGACTACCTTACTATCTGAAGAACAGCTCCAGGAAATCAAGGAGTTTGATGGAGTAAGCAGCGCAGTTCCAATTGTCATGCAATACACAGATGTAAAGGTTGGCGCGCAAGAGTCCCAATCATTGATTTGGGGCATTGATGCAGGAGCAAAACAGGTCATTGCCTTGACACCAATTTACGGCCGACTCATCAATCAGTACGATATAGCTACATCGGCCAATGTATGCGTTGTAGATGAATCAATGGCGCTGGAAGCCTATCGACGTAGCAATATCGTGGGGAAAAATATCCTACTTAACATTGGCGGAAGTTGGGAATCATTTGAAGTTGTCGGAGTAGTCTCTTCTGGAGGAAATATATTACAAAATATTGTAGGAAATTATATTCCATCTTTTTTATATGTGCCATATTCCAGCTGGGGCCTTCTATCTGGTCAAAGTAATTTCGATCGCATCGCCATTAAGGTACAGGAAAATTATGATGTAGACAGCGTTGGCAGAGAAATTGTCGCTACATTGAATCAACAAGAGGGCGCTATAGGAGCCTATAAAAGTGAAAATATTTCCCAGCAGAAGGATCAACTTACCGAAGTTCTTTCCATTGTGACAACCGTTCTTTCTGTCATTGCCGGCATTTCACTCGTGGTGGCGGGGCTCGGTATTATGACGGTAATGATGTCATCAGTTACTGAGCGAACGAGAGAAATTGGGATAAAAAAAGCAATCGGCGCCAGTAGGCGCAATATCATGGTAGAATTTCTCATTGAAACCTTGACAATTTCCTTCCTGGGCAGTGCAATCGGCACTGCAATTGGGCTTGGCGTTGCCATTGTGGGTTGCTCAATGGTTGACGTGGAGATTATTATCAATCCACAGTTGATTCTGACCTGTGTTGTCTTTTCTGTGGGGACTGGTGTACTGTTTGGGGTATATCCAGCGCAAAAAGCGGCTAGTCTCAAACCAGTAGACGCACTGCGCAACGAATAATAGCTATGGGGAGAGAGACGAATCCAAAATATTTATTATTTCGCTAAATAAAAATTTAGCGAAATTAAGGGGAGACAAAATAGCAAGTCCATGGTATAATAATAAGCAAGATATTCCTAACCTAACTGACTGGAGTGATTGTCTTTGGCCACGTCTTCATATAATGATTGTCCAGAACTTTTAAGAAATTTTCTATTTTATATGGAAACGATCAAAGGTCGTTCACCCAATACCATTCAGGGATATTATCTTGATATCCGTCTATTTCTTAGATTTTTAAAACTCCATAAACATCTTGTTTCCGCGGACACTCCAGTAGATCAAATTGATATTGCTGATGTTGATGCTTCGCTTATAAAAAGTGTTACTTTATCAGATGTCTATGAATTTATGCATTTTATCTCTTCAGAACGCCAGAATAGCACTAGGACACGATGCCGAAAAGCATCCAGCTTAAAAGCATTTTTTAATTATCTTACTGTTAAAGCTAATATTTTGGAACAAAACCCCATTAAAGAATTAGAAGTTCCGAATAATAAAAAAAGTTTACCAAAATATTTGTCTTTAGAAGAGAGTATTTCTCTGCTGTCTCAAGTGGACGGTGATAACAAAGAAAGAGATTATTGTATTTTAACTTTATTCTTAAACTGCGGTATGCGCTTATCCGAGCTTGTAGGGATTAATTTAGGTGATATTAAAGAAAGCAGCATTAAAGTGACTGGTAAAGGCAACAAAGAGCGAATGATATATCTAAACGATGCGTGTATAGAAGCCATCAATGATTATCTTCCCATCCGACTCAAAAAAACGCCAAAAGACCGGAATGCACTTTTTATTTCACGCAATGGCAATCGGATTAATAAGCGCCGGGTGGAACAGATCGTTACGGAAAATTTAAAGAAGTGTGGCTTAGATGGGATGGGATATTCCGCCCATAAATTGAGACATACTGCAGCAACACTAATGTATCAACACGGTCACGTAGATATTCGTGCGCTGAAAGAAATTTTAGGGCACGCAAATATTGGAACAACAGAAATTTATACCCACGTCTCCAATGAGCAGCTCAAAAAAGCTGCAGATGCATCTCCCCTTGCCCATGTTCGAAAAAAAAGCAAGACATAGTGTGGCTTTCATTTCCTATAGAGTGGTGAAAAAGCTTCCAAACAGGCTGATAATTCCGCTTTCCAAAGCACAACCCACAAGATAAAAAGCTGTAATGCCCATATACTTTACACACATTTTTTTAGCATGTTTCCCTAAGGCAGTATGGTTGTCATCTGAAAGCACCTTAAAAAAGAATAAAACAGAAAGTTTTAAGGACTCTTTTGCTGCCCATAAAATTGAAAACGCAATGAAAAGCGCATTGGGCAGGAGAAAAACCAGTGCAGCAAGAATACCATTTTGACCTAATGTACTATAAGCATATCCCATAGACAGGCCAACGCCTAATCCCTTAAAAAAGACAACTCCCAACATGAGCGGCTGTGCAATCGCGGTAAACCCCATAAAAAAGAGAATAAGTAAATAAAGCAATCCGGAAATAAAAGAAGAGCTGAAATTTTGCAGAAAGGTCTGCCCTGCTTTTACTTCTATAAACTCTTTGGTGATAATGCCCAAATCAGAGAGTGCATCAATCCCTATCTTTTTGGTTAGCAGTGTCCCAACAATAACGCCGAGAAGCAATATAACTGCAAAGATAATCGTAAAAACATGTGGCAAAAGATAGTTTTTGGCGGAGCTTTTTTGAGGAGTCAGGGTCGGCGGTAACGAACTATGGATCCGTCTTGCTGCCGTATTTGTCATCACAGTCCTGTCCATCATCCTGTCCCATCCTTTGCTATCAGTATAGTCTAATTTATGCAAAAAAGAGGACAACTATGACTGAATATACTCTATATTAACTCTTAAGTAAAAAATGAAAGCGGGAGCCATTTTGGCTCCCGCTTTCATTTCTATTTTCCTAACTCATAGGCCCTGTCGATACACCGTTTCATTGCCTCTTCCAGAATACCCTTCCAATCCTTTTCGTAGAGAGTATCCACCAATTTGAGTGTCGTACCCCCAGGAGAACAAACCATCCGGATGAGTTCGTCCTGGCTTTTCCCTGACTGCAGCATCATTTGCGCAGAGCCAATTAAGGTCTGACAGAACAACGTATTCGCTGTTTCCCTATCAATGCCCAATGAATCTGCATAATCGGCTACAATTTTTGCGAGTAAATAAATAAAAGCCGGACTACTTCCATTGACGGGAATAATTTCATTCATTTTCTCCTTTGGAATGACTACTGCCTTACCTACGGAAGAAAAAATATCGAAGACAAGCTGAAATTCAGTATCCGTAACCGGTGGAATTTTAGCCAAGGCAGATGCACCGCATCCAATTAAAAGCGGTGTATTTGGCATCACCAATACCACCTTACAATCAAAATCAAGGGTAGCTTTAATGTAGGTATCACTGATTCCTGCTGCAATGGAAATCACAACATGGTGGTCATCAATGTGCCCTTTCAGTTCTGTCAAAACGCTTTCAATGACTTGTGGCTTCACAGCGAGAAAAATATAGTCACAATGGTCAGCTAAATCTACAGAATTTTTCGCAATTGTTATTCCCTGCTCTTGAAAATATTTGCAGCGTTCTTCTGACACATCAAAAACATATAGATTTTCCTTGGGGACAAACTGTTTCAGGATAATTCCTTGGATAATGGCCGTTGCCATATTCCCTCCGCCAATAAATCCAATACGAATCCCATTCATTGCGCCAACCACCTTTTCTTTGTATTTTCCTAATTTTACTCTGCAAGCGCTGCTTTGATCATGATCGCACACTCTAGCCGCTTTTTCTCCATCTCACAGGCAAGATGATAGGGCTTTAAGATATCTCCTGCGTACTGAAAGTTATTGGCATTACATCCACCACTGCAGTAGAACTTGGCCCAGCAATCACGGCATTCCTGCTTACCATAGATATTGGCCTTAGCAAAATTTTCCTTCCGTTTTTTATCTTCGATTCCAGTATCCACAGTACCCATTTTCCACTCTTCCATCCCTACAAACTGATGGCAGGGATAGATGTCACCATCGGGGGTAACCGCCACATATTCGTTGCCGCAGCCGCAACCCCGCAGACGTTTAATGGCGCATGGACCCTGATCCAAATCAATCATAAAGTGGAAAAAGTTAAAGCTTTTTCCACTCTTTTTGTGTTCAATGATGATTTTTGCCAGTCGTTCATATTCCGCAAACACTGCCGGTAGGTCGGCCTCGGTAATTGCATAATCATTGGATGCATCTGTAACAACAGGCTCAATGGATATTTGGTCAAATCCTTCATGATAAAAATGAAGTACATCTTCCGCAAAATCCAAGTTATATTTAGTGAAGGTACCGCGGACATAATACTGATCATGTCCCCTTTTTTCTACCAAGCGCTTAAACTTGGGAAGAATGCTGTCATAGCAGCCACTGCCATCAACTCGGGTGCGGATGCGGTCGTTGACCTCTTTTCTTCCATCAATGGATAGGACCACATTACTCATTTCCTTGTTGATAAAGTCAATTTTATCATCATCAAGCAGCATTCCATTGGTGGTCACTGTGAACCGAAAACGTTTATTGTGGATTTTTTCTAGACCTCGGGCATACTTTACTACTTCTTTGACAACATCAAAATTCATCAGTGGTTCGCCGCCAAAAAAATCTAATTCTAGATTATGCCGCTCTCCGGAATTAGCAATCAGAAAATCGATGGCTTTCTTTCCAACCTCCAAGGGCATCAACCTGCGTCCGGCTCCAAAATCTCCGGTGGATGCAAAACAATACTTACAACGCAGGTTGCAGTCATGAGCAATATGAAGGCACATGGCTTTAATAGGAGAAGAAACCATCATATCACGAAATTGCTCATAGTCATCTTCAGAAAAAAGTTGTCCTGCTTTATACAGTTCATATATTTCTTCATAAGTTTCCTCTATTTCCCGTTGTTGAAAGTTGGGGAGCTCCTTAAAAATATTCTGCGGACATACCGGTGCTAAAGGCGCAGAGAGGAAATCTAGCATATGGTAAAATAATTCATCAACGACATGAACTGCGCCACTGTGAACATCCAATACAATGTAATAACCGTTTAAAAAATACTTATGTATCATAACTTTCCTCACAACTCAAATTTAAACATAAATTAAGGGACAGAAACTGTCCCTTAATACATTTCATACAATTTCGGAATCTGGCTGACTATTTCTCACATTTCTGATTTGCTACTGTGCAAGAAGTTTTGCAAGCAGACTGGCAGGAAGCCTGGCACTCACCACAGCCACCTTTAGCAGCAGATTGTTTCAGATTGGCATTATTTAAAGTTTTGACATGTTTTTTCATGATACACTCTCTCCTATTCTTTTATATGATAAAATTATACCATATTTTTCTTATCCAGGCAATTAGTTTCTTCTCCGTTTTTGGTTAACCCCCAAAATTCCACCCAACACAGCAAATACAATGGCACAAAGAAATTTATAAATTCCTGTATTTGACAGATAACTCTGGCCAGTGACCATTGTACAAACCAAAATAAGAATACAAAAAATTAACCCACAACAAAAACCGTAGAATAAGCCATGTTCACCACTTAGCTTTGCGGCAATCAAACCGGAAACAAATGCTCCCACTGATAAACATACAAGGCTCAACGGCAAAATAATACCCTTGGGGAAATCTTGAATCGTTAAAAGCAGAGAAAAAAGAAAGAGCAAAAGCCCCGTGACAACAATGCCAATACCAACCCCAATTCCTACCGGTTTTAGATAGGTAATGACAAAACTTTCCTCTAGCTTTTGCTGCTCACGTCTTGATTTTCGCTGTTTCATATGTCCCCTCCTGGTTCTTTGTCATACAATGATGCTCCAACATCATTGTATGACAAAAGCCAAGGACATATGACGCTTCGTAAGGAAACCGTTTATTTTTCCGGTTTTTCTGCTGTAGGTTTAGCAGGAGCAGCTTCAGCCTCGTGAGGAGTATTATTGCTCTGAATCGCCCAGCGAGCCAATCTCATTTTACTTCTGTCACTTCCAGTTTCAATGACAATAGTGTCTTCTTTCATGCTGACTACACGGCCGATAATTCCGCCAATAGTAGTGATTTCATCTCCGATTTCCAGGCTGCTGCGCATTTTCTGCACTTCTTTTTCTTTCTTCTTTTGGGGACGAATCAAAATAAAATACATCAGGACGATAATGAGAACAAGCGGGGCAAACTGATAAAGCAAAGCAGTTGCCGTATTCCCAGTTTCTAAAAGCATGTTTTTTGCACCTCCGAATATGATAAGAAAAATTATAACATAACGCCTCAGGCGATGCAATAATCTTCAAAAGAATTTAAATACGTTTTCCCAAAATTGGAAGATATTTTTCCCTAAACGCTGCAAATTCTCCCAAATCCAGGGCTTCACGAATCTTTTCCATCAACGTGTTATAAAACCACAGATTATGCATCACAGCCAAGCGCATCCCCAACATTTCATTGGCCTTAAACAAGTGACGAATATAAGCACGAGAATGGCGTTGGCAGGTCGGACAAGTACAATTCATATCCACCGGTCGGTCATCTTTGGCGTATTTATTATTGGCAATATTGATAATTCCTTCCCACGTGAACATATGCCCATGGCGAGCATTTCGGCTTGGCATGACGCAATCAAAAAGATCCACGCCCCTATACACTGCCTCAATAATGTTAACAGGAGTGCCTACCCCCATCAAATAACGAGGTTTATTCTTCGGCATACAAGGCTCTACCGCAGAAATAATACGATACATTTCTTCTGCGGTTTCTCCCACTGCCAAACCGCCAATAGCATAGCCATCCAAATCAAGTTCGGCAATGTCCTTCATGTGTTGGATCCGAATATCGTCATAGGTTCCCCCCTGGTTGATACCAAAAAGCAACTGATGAGGATTGATGGTGTCCGGACGCTGGTTGCATTTTTTCATCTCTTCCTTACACCGAATCAGCCAGCGGGTTGTACGAGCGCAGGATTTCTCTACGTATTCTCTGGGAGAAGGGTTTTCAATACATTCGTCAAAAGCCATCGCAATCGTGGAAGCTAGGTTTGACTGAATCCTCATACTCTCTTCAGGCCCCATAAAAATACGCTTTCCATCTACATGGGATTGGAAATAAACGCCTTCCTCTTTGATTTTTCTGAGGGTAGAAAGTGAAAAGACTTGAAAGCCACCGCTATCGGTAAGTATTGGACGGTTCCAGCCCATAAACTTATGCAAGCCACCCATGTCGTGAATAAGACGATCCCCGGGTCTCACATGAAGATGATAGGTGTTGCAAAGTTCTACCTGACACTTTAAATCTACCAAATCATAAGAGGAAATTCCTCCTTTGATCGCAGCCGATGTTCCCACATTCATAAAGGCCGGCGTCTGCACAGTTCCATGAACCGTTTCAAAAATACCTCGCCGTGCGCTTCCCTCTGTTTTTATTAACTGATACATTGAGTCACTCCAACGTTATTTTATCTTATTAACTATAGCAAATTAAAAGGATAAAAGCAAATATTCATGTATCAGTGAGCTGATTTGTTCTCCTCGGAAATTAAGTTTTCCATGCTACGTAGGCTGATTCCAAGAGTTGAGGCGTTGTGTAAGAATGCAGATACCGTCGGTTGAATTATGCCCCCAGCTCCAAGTAAAATTAAGCCGCCATTCACCCCCAATATAATTCTATAATTGGTGTGAATCCGCTTCATCATTGCTTTGCTTAAGCGTCGTAAGGTAAGAAGTTCTTGAAGGTCTTCCGCGGCTACGGTAATATCAGCAATTTCCCGGGCAATTTCCGCTCCATCACTGATAGCAATTCCTACATCCGCAGCTGAAAGTGCCGGAGAGTCATTGATCCCATCCCCAACCATAACAACGATGTTTCCATTTTCTTTTTCTTTTAAAATGTAGTTGGCTTTATCCTCTGGTAAAACTTCAGAGTAATACTCGTTCACTCCTACCTGTTTAGCAATCACTGCCGCAGTACGATCACTATCCCCTGTCATCATTACAACTTTATGGATCCCCTCATGTTTTAGTTGCTGAATAACATCTTTAGCTTCCTCTCGTACTGGATCCTCAATGCAAATCACAGCTGCTAGTTCGTTTTCAATGGCCAGATATAGATGGGAATATTCTGAGGGAAGTTGATCAAATTTATTCTTAAACTCGTGGGGAATACCGCATCCCTCATCCTCAAAAACAAAATGATAGCTTCCAATAATCACACGTTTCTCTCCGATATATGATGCAATACCATGAGCAACAATATAGTCAACCTTGGAATGCATTTCATGATGCTCTAAATGCTGTTCTCTGGCCGCCTTCACCACTGCTTTTGCCATAGAATGAGGAAAATGTTCTTCCAAACAAGCTGCCATTCGCAGCATTTCTGCAGAAGTGCCATCTCCGAAGACAACGACATCCTTGACTGTCGGCCTTGCTTTTGTCAATGTACCTGTTTTATCAAATACAATTGTTGTTGCATCAGCCAGTGCCTCCAAATATTTTCCGCCCTTTACAGTGATATGATAGGAGCTAGCTTCGCGGATGGCTGAAAGTACGGTAATCGGCATCGCCAGCTTTAATGCGCAGGAAAAGTCTACCATAAGCACGGACAGTGCACGCGTAATATTTCGTGTAACCAGCCAGGCGATTGCTGTCCCAATAAAGGTATAAGGGACTAACCGATCCGCCAGATGCTCTGCCTTGCTTTCTACAGATGATTTCAACTTTTCTGAAGCCTCAATCATTTTGATAATATTTTCATATCTTGTCGATCCGGAAACTCTTTTAACTTGAACTGTCAATTCTCCCTCTTCTACAGCGGTCCCCGCATAAACATAACCTCCTGACTCCTTTTTCACTGGCAGTGATTCACCTGTTAAAGAGGCCTGGTTAACCATAGCTTCTCCCCCCACAACAATGCCATCAAATGGAATCAGATTCCCCATATGGATAACTACATGATCTTCAGGCATCACAGCAGCTATATCTACAAGTACTTCCTGATTTCTCCGTTTTAGCCAGACCTTTCCTACATTTAAAGAGAGACTACGGGCAAGATCGCCTACCGACTTTTTATGGGTCCACTCTTCGAGAATCTCTCCAATACTCAGAAGGAACATGACCGAACCTGCAGTGGTAAAATCTCCCCGTAAAAGTGACACCCCAATGGCTGTTGCATCCAACACTGGCACTTCTAGTCGCCCCCTCAGCAAACAGCGTAATCCTCTCTGAATGTATCGGAGGGATTTGACGCCAATATATAAAGCGCGAACGGGAGCGGGGAAAATAAATTTGCAGCAAGTGCGTACTAGAATTTTCCAAATTAATGTTTCTCGATATTTCGCATTGAGCTCACGCCCAGAACTCTCCAATAGTCCTTTCGGTACATTAACATTTTCATATTGGAATCGCTGCAACGATTTTAACAGTAGGTTGCGATCACCACAATAATAAATGATGGCATCTCCTGTCTGCTCATATACTTTTGCTTTTTGGACACCATGTAGATGTTCTAGATAATAAAGAAAAATATCCGCTTGTTGAATTGACATTGAAGATTGTACCAAATGAATCCGAAGTCTTCCCAATATTTCGTGTTTGATAATAAATTTCACAACAAGTCCTCCACAATAATTCTACAGCTAACTGCAGAAAAAAGGGCTGTATCTTTTGATGCAGCCCAAAACTCCTTTCTATCTTATTACTCTGTTATGTTCTCATCGATCAATGTAGCCGCCTCTTCAGCAGTCCTTTTTTCATTGATCTGTTTAGCCTCCGCTAAAATATCCTCCGCATTTTCCTGTGCTATTGTTACCGTCTTCATCACACTTTCTTTTGCTCGAAGGGCAGCTGCTGTGCAGTGGACATACACTTTTTTCGCATCTTTGCTCGAAAGGATTTTGATCCCAGCTGTTCCAAAGAGAACTCCTCCTAAAAATAACCCGATCTTTTTTACTTGAGAGACTTTTAACACAATAAATTCCTCCTTTTATTTATGAGAATAGCCAGTGATAAACAACATAACAAAGCAAAAAGCTGCTGCAAATGCCCAAAACCGATGTCGCTTCATTTTTTGCACATCCTTTCCTATTCTTACTCTGTCTATAGGTTTCTTTGGTAATTTTGTTCCCTTATACTATAATACGCTTTGCCATTTCACTACTAATTGCAACCCTAGTGTCCTTGACCATAACAATTAAGTTACCCCCAATGGTAGAAATGACAGTCACTTTGCCCCCAACGACAAATCCCATATCCTTTAAATGGGATTTTAATTCGAAAGAACCACCCACTTTTTTTATGATCTGCTCCTCTCCAGGAGAGACAAAACTTAACGGCAACATTTTTCATCTCCTGTCTTATTATTAACGATAGTTAGCTTTCGCTAATTTTAGTTATCCCTAGCTAATTCTAGATAATTTTACCACTATACAGATCATTTGTCAAACAACTAAAATTCATCCGACTTTTTAATTTTTTTAAGTAGTTTCTTAGAATCAGTGTCTTCTCTATAGTGTTAGATCAGTAAAATGTAGTATAATAAAAAATATAAACGGAGTTTTCTGTTAAGAAAGGATCGATAGTATGGGGGATAATCGCCTTCCCGCAGTGGCATATAACGCTCCGGATACTATATTGGTCGTAGACGACGACGAAATCAACCGTGGAATTTTAGAAAACATTTTCTGCTCTTCTTATCAGATAGATGAAGCTGAAAATGGAAAAATTGGTTTGGGAAAAATTTTAAAATCTCCCGATAAATTTTGTGCTGTTTTATTGGATGTTGTTATGCCAGAAATGGATGGAATTCAGGTATTGCGGCATCTAAAAAAACTGCAAATTCCTGATTTAATTCCTATTTTTTTAATTACAGCAGAGGCTAGTGATAATACCATAAAGGAAGCTTATCATTTGGGAGTTATGGACGTAATTAGTAAACCAGTTATCCCTTATATGATTCAAAAAAGGGTTAATTCTATTGTGGAGCTTTTTCAAGCGCGAAAGCGTCTAGGAAATGTAGTGGAAAAACAACAGTCAGAATTATTACGTCAGGCGCAACAGATCATTCAACTTCACATGGGAATGATTGAGTCTCTCTCAACTGCTATTGAATTCCGCAGCGGTGAATCTGGTACTCATGTTCGGCGTATCCATGACATTACCAAATATATGCTCACCCATACTGTATTGGGCAAAGATCTTGGGACGGAAACTATTGATCATATAGCCTTAGCATCTATTATGCATGATGTTGGGAAAATAGCTATTCCTGATGCCATCCTAAATAAACCCGGAAAACTGACGGCAGAAGAATTTGAAATTATGAAAACTCATACCCTCCAAGGTGCCCATCTGCTGGAAAAAATCCCACAAATGCAGGCACTGCCAGCTTATGAATATGCCTATGATATCGCTAGACATCATCATGAACGCTGGGATGGACGTGGTTATCCTGATGGACTTAAAGGAAATGAAATTTCTATTTGGTCACAAATTGTAGCACTGGCCGATGTTTATGATGCACTGGTAAGCAAACGCGTATATAAAAATGCTTTCTGTCCACAGAAGGCGCTAGACATGATCCGATATGGAAAGTGTGGCGTGTTTAATCCGGATTTATTAGAGTGTTTTTTCTCTGTGGAAAAGAATATTAGGGAACTATATTACGCGTATAGTGCGGAGGAGGTTGTTTAATTTGGACGTCCGACTTATCGAGTCTCTAACTGACGCTGGTATTGATGTAAACAGTGCTATAGAGCGCTTTATGGGGAACGAATCTTTATTTGAGCGCTTTTTAAAAAAGTTTCTAGAAGATTCTAATTATCATGATTTGCTTGCTGCCATATCTTCAGGTGATAGCGAAGGGGCCCTTAAGTCATCCCATACGCTTAAAGGCATATGTGGAAATCTTTCAATGAACCATTTGTTTGACCTTTTAACAAGACAAGTGTCTCTTTTTAGAGAACAACGTTGGAAAGAGGCTACCGAAATGATGTCAGACATTACCGAAAGTTATATAAACATCACCCAGGCAATTCGGAGGAACTTTTCATGAGGAAAACAAGAAAAAAATGGAAAGATATGCTTCGACATGGGAGGATCAATATTTTTGCGTTTTTAGTTCTTGTAATTTTGGCCAGTAGCGGTCTTTTATTATTGCGAACAAAATTGCTCCAAAATGCGCAAAGTCTAGGAATGTCTCTCTCCCGAAACTATGCAGCGGAGGAGAGTAATAACCTCACGGTCTATAAAACTCTTCTTTCTTTTGGCACGCAATCTATGGAAACACGAATAAAAGATGGGCTGTCACAAGAAGAACTGTCGGAATGGATACAGATGTATTTTCAACGTCTGCAGGCGGTACTGGGAGTAGAAAGCGTAGATCCCTATGCGGTTATCAACGGAAAAATTATTGCCGCCAATCCCTGGGAAGATGATGATACTTACAATATTTATGAGACCCAATGGTATCAACGAGCAATCGCTGCAGAAGGTGAAGTTATCTTTACCGATGTTTATACTGATGCCATCTATAACAAACCTGTCATTACTATAGCGCAAAAATGCGCCAATATTAATGGCTTGTTAGCTTTTGATATCTTTCCTGAAAGTTTTCAATTTCAGGTTAGCCTAGAGGAATTGCCAGAAGGAAGCTCTTTTTTTCTGTGTGATGCTTCTGGTACACTAATCTATAGCCAAACAGATCTGATACAACCAGACCATAAGCTGCAATCATATATAAGCGGGGTAATTGATAAGATTAATGCTGGAGAACTTTATCGCTATGATACCAGCGTTGTCGATTTAGAGGGAAATCGACGTGCGGTTTATTATACTGCAATGGATAATGGTTGGATATCCATGATCACCATACCATACTCCAGCATCTTAGGGGACTTGTATCAGATTACAATCGTTTTTTCTATTCTCTTTGGACTTTTCTTCGTGGCGGTCATATGGCTTTCCTGGCGGGATGTGAAACTAAATAAGCGCATTGACCGCACAAATGAAACCGTTCGCGTATTAGGAAATTCTTACTATGCTTTATATCGTGTCAATGTAAAAGATGACACATACGAAATGATTAAAGGCTCCAAATATATTCGAAGTAGAATTCAAAAAACAGGAAAGTATGAAATTTTACTCAATGTCATGGGAGAAATAATTGAACCAGATGCCTATCATGAATATATGGAAAGCTTTTCCTTGCAAAATATGCAGAAGTTACTGTCTAAAAGAATTCGAAACTTTGGCGGGGATTTCCAGCGAAAATTTGGTGATGAATACCGTTGGGTCAATGTACGTGTATTGTTTGATGAATCTCTGGAGCCACAGGAAGCGGTGCTTTGCTTCCGTGAAGTTGAAGAAGAAAAAAATAGGCAGCTTCAAGAAAGAAAGTTATTACAAAATGCACTGGAAAATGCAAGACAAAGCGAAAAGGCCAAGCAGGCATTTTTCAGTAATATGTCTCATGATATGCGCACCCCTCTTAATGCAATCATTGGTTTGTCCGATCTTATCTCTCAATACTCAAAGGATCCCCAGAAGGTTTCAGAATATATCGAGAAGATCAACTTTTCCAGTAATCAGCTCTTAAACCTCATTAATGATATTCTGGATATGTCTCGCTTTGAACAAGGAAAAGTGATTTTGGACAGTCAACAGTTTGATTTAAAAAAATGCATAGAAGACTCTATGGCAGCTTTCCGCTTACAGGCTGATAAGGAAAAGAAAAATTTTATGGTCTCTTTTCAGATCGACGATAGCTATGTACTAGGAGATTCGCTGCGCATGAGTCAAATCTTGAACAATCTTGTTTCTAATGCATTGAAGTTCACTGATGAAGGCGATTCCATATCGGTCGAGATAAAACAGCTTGGGCGGGATAAACAGGCCAAATATAAAATTGTGGTCAAGGATTCTGGATTAGGCATGTCAAAAGACTTTCTCCCACGTCTCTTTGAACCTTATGCCCGGGAAACACGTTTTAGCGGCAAAGAAATTTCCGGTACAGGGCTTGGCATGCCAATTGTTAAAAATCTAGTCACCCAGATGAGTGGGCAAATCCAGGTGGAAAGCGAGTTGGGAAAAGGAAGTACTTTTACTGTTGTCCTCCCCTTTCTTGTTGTAAATGCGAATGAGTTAATCGAGAATGAGTCAAAAGTTTCCAGCTCCAGAGAAATCTCCCTGGAGGGCAGAAATATTCTTTTGGCTGAAGATAACCTTATTAACATGGAAATTGCAACTGAAATGCTCACCATGTATGGAATCAAGGTTACTCAGGCATGGAATGGTATTGAAGCAGTCGACTTATTTCAATCATCTCCGCTTTTTACCTATGATGCGATATTGATGGACATGCAAATGCCTCAAATGGACGGATGTGAAGCGGCAAAAAAAATTCGTTCTCTGTCTCGGCCTGACGCTACAACAGTTCCAATCGTTGCCGTTACAGCCAATGCTTTTACAGAGGATATTGCGCAAACGACATCTGCTGGTATGAATGCTCATATATCCAAGCCTATTGACTTTCTTTTGCTCTGCCAAACTCTTTCAAAACTAATGATGCAATCTGACCGATAATAAAAAGCCATCGCTCTAACGATGGCCTTTTATTATGAATGTTGTCTTTATCAAAATTAAAAAATTAGTCGAATAGTAAAAATGATCAACAGCACTGCGCCTATACCGGTTGCAGTTCCATAAATCTTTCTCGATCCTCGATCCCCTTTTTCCTTTAAGAAGTAATAAATTCCACCAACTAAAATTAATGCGCCAATCAGTATTGCAATCACATTAATTAACATTTCTTTTCCTCCATTTCAACAATATTGCAGAATTTATAATAACCAGTACAGATCCCGCATTATGTACAAGGGCGCCTACAACAGGATTTAAAATCCCAGTGATTGCCAGAATAATTGCTAAAAAGTTTAGAGCCATAGAAAAGGTTAGATTACATTTAATCGTGGTCATCATTCGATGTGATAAAGCCAATAAATGTGGTATTTCTTTAACTTCATCGTCGACCAATGCAATGTCCGCTGCATCTACGGCGATATCACTTCCCACACCACCCATGGCAATTCCCACATCTGCTTTTTTCAGAGCAGGTGCGTCATTGATCCCATCCCCAATCATACAGATGGAATCTTTTTTCTTCTGATAAGTGTCAATCCAGATAATTTTGTCTTCTGGCAGACAGTTGGCATGAACTTCACGGATTTGCAGCTTTTGTGAAATGGCCTGTGCCGCTTGATCATTATCCCCTGTCAGTAAAACAGGTTGAACGCCAAGAGAGTCTATGCTCTGAATCATCCCTGCGCTTTCTGGCCGAAGCGCATCGGATAAGGCCAAAAATCCCGCGAGCTTTCTTTGAATAGCTACGAAAATAATCGTACACCCCTGAGACCGATAAGTGTCTGTCTCCTTCATCAGTACTTCATTTAATGCTACATCAGATTCGTTCAATAATTCTTGATTTCCTGCTATAATCTCTTCTCCGCAGACAAAGGCCAAGACGCCACGGCCAGGCAGCATTTGAAACTGTTCATTTTGTAAAAGAATGTCCTGTTTGTCCTTCCGATAGCAGCGAACGATTGCCTTCCCCAAGGGATGTTCTGAACGCTGTTCCGCAGCAGCAGTTAAAGCATATAGTTTTTCTTCGGGATATTCGTTCATATAGCTTTTTACTTTGACTACTTCAGGTATTCCATAAGTAAGTGTCCCTGTTTTATCAAAAGCAATCATTGAAACAGTAGATAAACGCTCCAATGCATCACCCTCTTTTATGAGGAACCCATGTTTTGTTGCATTTCCAATTGCTGCCATAATGGCGGTAGGAGTGGCCAGCACAAGCGCGCAAGGGCAAAAAACGACCAAAATGGTAACTGAGCGAATAATTTCTCCAGTGATCAGCCAGGTCACCGCTGCTGCCGTCAAAGCAATGACCACGATCCAGGTAGCCCAACGATCAGCAATACCAACAATTTTTGCCTTTCCTGCATCTGCTGATTGTACCAGTCGAATCATACGCTGGATTGAACTGTCTTCTCCAACTTTTGTAGCCTTCATATCAAAGGAGCCAAACTGATTGACTGTGCCGCTTGATACATCATCACCAGCCGCTTTATCCACAGGGAGTGATTCTCCTGTCATGACGGCCTGGTTAATTGACGTCTGTCCTGAGAGGATAACTCCGTCGACTGGGACAGTTTCTCCAGGTAGAACACGGAGAATGTCGCCTACCTTCACCTGCTGCGCGGGCACTATCCTTTCATGCTTCCCATTCATAATCCGCGCTGTCTGAGGAGTAAGATGTACTAATTTTTCAATCCCAGCCCTTGCCTTTGCAACTGTGAGGTCCTCTAAAAGCGCACCGAGTTGCATAATAAAAGCCACTTCACCGGCGGCAAAATCTTCTCCAATAATGACAGAGGCGATAAGTGCAATAGATACTAAAACATCCGCTTTAATGTCAAATGCAGTAATTAGCCCAATAATTGCCTCTAAAATGATAGGAATTCCACAGAAAATAATGGCAATCCATGCTGCATCAAAAGGAAGTGGAATAAAATCAAAAATACTAACAAGTAGTGCAAATCCGGAAACAACCAAGCAAACTATATCTTTTTTTATTCCTCCCCATTCTAATAAAGCTTCTAATTTTCTCATAACGCGCCTCCTTTTATACCTATAGGGGTACATGTATATTATATCAACCCCTATAGGTATTGTCAATGATATACACGTGTTATAATTTTATGTTGACGCTTATAAAAGAATATGATACAGTTATGTTAGCTAAAGCTAACTTTAAAGGGAGGTAAAGATTTTATGATTAAATATACTGTAACCGTGGAAGGAATGCAGTGTGGCATGTGTGAAGCTCATGTCAATGATGCTGTAAGGAAGGCTTTTCCTGTGAAAAAGGTGAATTCATCCCATAGCAAAAACCAGACCGTTATTATTGTCGATCAAGCCATAGATGAACAAGTTTTAAAGAAAACTATCTCTGATTCTGGATATGCTGTATCTTCTATTGCAAGTGAGCCTTATGAAAAGAAGGGATTTTCTTTTTTTAAAAAGGGATAAGTCTTACAATTTAACCTTAACACTCAAAAGGGAAGCTCCTAAGAGCTTCCCTTTTTTATACTAGCTTTCTGATAATAGCTCCTCTGCCCTGTTCACCGTCATCACATTGCAATCGATCATACGGATGAGCACCTGACGCATACGTTGTTTAGCCAGCGCTGGATTGGTATCAAGAGAATAAGAGCTAGGCGCATTAGGCAAACCTGCTAACATAACTGCTTCATAATCGCTAAGATCTGACGGATTCTTTCCGTAATATCCCTGAGCCGCTTCATATATTCCCTCATATCCACTGCCAAAATAAATAGTGTTCACATATAGCTCAAAGATTTCTTCTTTTGTATATTTTGATTCCATATCTAAGGCTGCAAAAACTTCTGCAAACTTGCGCTCTAATTTTTTCTCCTGTGTAAAGTATAGGTTCTTCATTAGCTGTTGGGTAATTGTACTCCCACCTTCAGCCGGAGACATGGTGCGAATATCGTTGAGCAACGCCCGCCCAATCGCAATAACGTCAATTCCGTTATGCGATAGAAAACGATGATCTTCTACAGAAATAACGGCATCTTTATAGATCTGTGGGAGTTCCTCATAGGTAGTAAAGCCCTCCCTGCTGCGTATGGATTCAACCTTCTCCGTTATCGGTACTTGATCGATTGCATCGCGGTACATAAAATATCCTTTAATACCAAATACAGCACAGACAACAAAAACTAAGCAGAAAGCGATTGCCACAAGTCCAAATAAAATCTTGAAGATTCGGCGAAGAATTCTTTTGATTTTGAGCATCCCCTTTCTGTTTCTTTGGCGTTTTTCTTCCCTGCTCTCATTATATCACAGCATGAAAACGAGATTAGAAGCACACTTTGTCATTTCTGTGAAATCTTTTGAACGTTTCCTTTAATTTTATACCGCTTCTTTTCCAATGCCGCTGACAATGGAATAATATGCTTTCGAAGTGATCTTGTACACTAGCATATAAAACAAGGTAAAAATCAAATAACAGGCTATGGTAGTTAAGATGAGAAGATATAAATTGGTCAAATTGAAAAGGGTCAATAGCTTGGAAATTAAGGGAAATGCAAAGCAAAGATGGATACCTGCGGCAATAAGGGGAAGGAAAAATACAGTCAACACCTGGGAATTAATGCTCTTTCGGATATCCTTTTGCGTCATGCCCACCTTTTGCATAATTTCAAAGCGGGATTGATCCTCATACCCTTCAGAAATCTGTTTGTAGTAAATAATGAGTACAGCAGCAAAAATAAAAACTACCCCTAATAGGATACCCAGGAAGAAAAGTCCGCCATAGAGGCCATAGAACACTTGTCTTTCGTTGGCTACGCTCTCACATTGGATAACAAAGCTGTCATCTTCGCTGGAAAAAGAGAGCTGACCCAAGCCGTTTTGTATTTGTCGATAAATTTGTATCTGGATTTCGTCATCACATTCCAAGTCGAACCCATAAAACCAGTGAAGTTCTATTGCAGGATTTCCATTATCATCTGTAGCATCCATGAGGGGAGCAAGATATTGTTCAAAATCCGGTACAAAAATATAGAGAGAAGGAACCGTCTCCACCGCATCAATCCCATTATCGGTAAAATGGGTTACTGCCTTTTTCACCTTCATAGGCTTTGCATTATCAATGGCAATCGTCTCTTCGGTATAACCGTTCTCTATCGTAGTGTAAATAAGAACCTCATCATCCCTTAGGGTTTCCTGCTGTCCCATCAAACGGTTGTAATCATCCAAGGATATCACAAATACTTGCCATACATCGGAATATGTGCTCAGCTGAAATGTAGGCACCGACGATTGATCCGTCTGCACCACACCATCACTGATATATCCAGGAAATTCTGCTACACGGTAATCCAGTGTATTTTTCCCTTCCTGCCCATTTTCTAAAAGGACCTGGTCAGAAAGTTCTCTAATTCTATCTGTAGTTTCAGAATCGATGGTGGAAATTTTGCTTGCTTGGGTGTCCAGGCAAATGTTACGTGGATAATAGGCCCGAAGGCTATCTTCTGTACCGATATATAAGCAAACGGTAGAAGAAACCATGACCAAGACCATGGTACAAAGGATACAAATAGACGCAAGGCCCGCTCCATTTCTTTTCATCCGATAAGCCATGGAGGATACAGAAACAAAATGATTGGCTTTATAGTAGTAGTTCTTTTTCTTCTGAAGGATCCGGCAAACGGCAACCGATCCTGAGATAAAGAGAAGATAGGTTGCTACGATGACCATAATAACTGCAACAAAAAACCAAAGCATAGCCATAATAGGGTCTTCAATCGATACCGCTAGATAATAAGCCCCTCCTAAGATGACGACACCGGCCAACGCAAAAAACCAATTGGCTTTGGGAGGCTTTTCTCCCACATTTTCACTATGGAGTAGCTCGATGGGGTTTGTCAAGTGGATCTGGCGCAGCGTATTGAGAAGAATGAGCAGAAATATGCCCGCAAACAAAGCTAAAGTCTGTATGATGGCCTGTGGTGCTATGGTCAAGGAAAATGTTATTTCTGCAGAGAGAATGTTAATCATGGCAAGCTCTGCAAATTTAGAGAACACAATACCAAAAAATAATCCAATGGCCAGAGAAATCCCCGCGATAATCAAGCTTTCCCATAACAGAACCCTGGCGAGATTCCATTTTCCCATTCCGAGAATATTGTAAAGCCCGAATTCCTTTTTTCTTCTACGGACCAAAAAAGAGTTCGTGTAGAATAAAAAAATCAGTGCAAATACGCCGATAACACCACAACCAAAACCTAACATCATCTGCATGGTGTCTCCGCCTGGCATACTGTTAAGGATATCACTAATGGAGAGAAACGACACGATATAAAACATCATCACCATGCCAATACAGGTCAAAATATAAGGCGTATAGAGCTTTTTGTTCTTCCGTATGCCTGTCCAGGCCAACTTTGAATAAAATCCTTTTTTCATCTTGTTTCACCACCTGTTGCCAACATGGTCAGTGTATCCGCAATTTTTTGATAAAGCTGTTCATTAGAATTATTACCCCGGTATATTTGATGAAAAACTTCTCCGTCCTTAATAAAGAGAACTCTACCCGCATGACTTGCCGCCTTGACAGAATGCGTTACCATCAAAATTGTCTGCCCATTTCGATTGATTTCTCTAAACAGATGGAGGAGCTCATCTGTAGCCTTGGAATCCAGGGCACCAGTGGGTTCATCCGCTAGTATCAGCCGCGGATCGGTGATTAGTGCCCTTGCCACCGCAGCTCGTTGTTTTTGGCCTCCTGAGACTTCATATGGATATTTTTTCAAAATATCTGTGATAGCCAGCCGCTCGGCAATAGGAGCGATTTTCTGTTGCATTTCTCGATAGCTTTTTCCGGCTAGCACCAAAGGGAGATAGATGTTGTCCTCGAGAGAAAAGGTATCCAACAGATTAAAGTCCTGAAATACAAAGCCTAGATGATCCCGTCGGAATGCTGCTAGACTGGATTCTTTGATTTTACCGATATCCCTCCCATCAAGCAAGACAGTTCCACTTGTCGGCTTATCCAGTGCTGCTAAAATATTGAGAAGGGTGGTTTTGCCTGATCCAGATTCTCCCATGATGGCGACATATTCGCCCTGCTCCACACTAAATGTCACATTTTTAAGGGCTTCTACTTTATTACCGCCAAGACGAGTCGTATATACCTTTTTCAGTCCATTGACTTCCAAAATACTCATGTAAAAAGGCCTCCTGTTTTTTGTTGTTCTTATTGTAACAAAAAGGAGAAATGTAGCTCCATCGAATTGGCTTACATTTCTCCCGATATTTCTTACAGTTTTGTAAGAAGTCTATTCGACTTCAATATTTTTTCTCGCCAAAGAAATCCGCACAACGGTCCCATCTTCAAGAGAAGAATTAACTGACAAGTTGTGCCCTAGATGATCACATATTCTTTTGCATAAATACAATCCGATACCACTGGCTTTCTTATCTCTGCGGCCATTGTAGCCCGTATATCCCTTTTCAAATATACGCGGCAAATCCTCCGGTGCAATACCAATTCCCGTATCCCGTATACACAATGTATCAGGCGTTTCTAAGTCAATCGTAATACTGCCTTCCGAACGGGTATACTTAATCGCATTAGACAGGATCTGTTCAATGACAAATTGCAACCATTTCTCGTCAGTAATTACTTGTTTGTGCAACGGTTCATAAACAAGCCTAATTCTCTTCCGAATAAACTGGCTAGAAAACTTCCTTATCGCCTGCTTCACAATGTCATCCAGCTCCTGCAAACGGATCACATAGTCTGTTGAATCCGAGCCCAAACGCAGATAGCATAGGACCATTTCCACATATTGCTCAATACGGAATAATTCTTCTGACAACTTTCGGGAAAGCTCCGTATCCTCGTTTTGTAATGTGAGATGCATGGCGGCGATTGGGGTCTTAATTTGATGAGCCCAAATGGTATAGTAATCCACCATATCCATATATTGCCCATTTAATTTGTTTGCTGTCTGTTTTTGTTCCTCTATTAACTTCTGGATAATCTGCAAATAGTCATCATCATCTTGGGAATCTCCAAATGGAAAAATATCCATTAAAGCAGCGGGCAACTTCTGGAGTGCTGTAAGTCGTTTGTGTTTTTTATATGCCCTGCGAAGATCAAACAAAATAAATATTATTTCCAAAACTAAACATACACATGCCGGGTAAAGAACAGCGCCTATGGGCAAATGATACAATGCAAAGGCAGATAGAAAAATCGCACAAAAAAGCAAAGCTAATCCTATGATTCGCCGGCGGTCTTTTAAATAATTGAGAAAAAACTTCATTTCCTTCCTATCTTCTTTCTTTTACCTCAGTTCAGCAAATATCCCTCTCCAAATTTTGTCATGATAAAGTCCTTTAGTCCAAAGGTGTCTAACTTTTTTCGCAATCGGTTGACATTGACAGTTAATGTATTTTCGTCAATAAAACTATCACTTTCCCAAAGTCGTTCCATCAACCTTTCCCGGCTGACGACCTTTCCTTTGTTTTCCATAAGCGTCAGTAGAATGCGGTACTCGTTTTTAGAAAGCTCTATATTCTGGCTCTTGTAGGACATTGTGTGATTTTCTAAATTCAGAATAGCCCCATGGTGTTCCAATACAGAAACTGCAGATCCGAAATCGTAAGTACGACGCAATAGGGCCTGCACTTTTGCGATAAATACACTCTGATCAAAGGGCTTCGCAATAAAGTCATCTGCGCCCATATTCATCGCCATCACTATGTTCATATTATCCGATGCCGATGAAATGAAAATGATCGGTACTTTCGATACCCGGCGAATTTCTGTACACCAATGATACCCATTAAAAAATGGCAGCGAAATATCCAATAGAACAAGGTGAGGACGGTACTCTGAGAAGTCTTTCATTACATTCCGAAAATTCTCCACGCATTTTACTTCCAGTTCCCACATCCTTGCCTGCTCTGCCATAGCCTGCGCAATCCCCATGTCATCTTCTACAATCAAAATTCGGTACATATTCTTAAATTTCTTCCTTCTTCACACAAAAGCATTCCAGTTCTCATTGTCCTTACTGATAAAATTCATTTTAACTATACCAAGAATCTCTGTCAATCATTCAGTTGGGATCATGCATCTTCCCCGTCATTCTTGTTGCATTCTCTATCGGGTGAAGAATGCAATTGCCGGCGAATCCATTCCATAATCACAGAAACTACATATGTCTGTTCATCTGCTGTCAGCGTTCTTCCTTTTGGAATATGATGCCACTTTGAAAGGCACCCTCTGCAACAGGTTCCTGTGGCATGTTGTGCCAAAAAAACAGGATGCCCCCGCATAGGTGTCTGCTTTCCATCGTTTATCGGCTCTGCCGGTGCTAGCCTTTGTCTGACAAAGTCAGCCGCATGTTTTTCAATGACATCCATTCCTTTTTGTCTTATATATCCCATATCCTGATATCCCAGGTGAAATTTACTTCGAAATTTGGATTTTTCCAATCGATTAAATAATTGATTCATAAAATCCTGAAAATCTTGGCTTAACAGTGATAAGGAACTAAATCACTTATCAACTGTTAGCTGACGGTTTTCGGGTGCATACGAAACTCCCGTCTGATTCCTAACAGGAATTAGGCGGGAGTTTTTCTTGTTAACAGAGCCTATATTGGAGGATATCATTATGAAAACATTACTTTCCTGTGAGTTTAACATGGACACAGGCTGCGTTGAACTAAGATATTCTGACGGCAGCATAATTTCCATTAACTGCACCGCTGTAGAGGACGAAGTTGCGAATAGCCGTTTCCAGCGGTCTGAACTGGACTGGCTTATCTACAACGATCCGCTGTCTTATGCGGAATTGATTTTGAATGGTGATCCAGAAAAATACTTGCTAACCGTAACGGAGATCCCGCAGTTAGATTCTGATTGATAACTCTATAAATCTTGACGTGCAAAGGGCATCCATACGAAAGCATGGATGCCCTTTGTCTTAACTTGGCCTTGTGGCCGGCAAGCATTTTACCCACTTTTCTCCTTATAGACTTCGTGGAGCCTTTGGAGACCAGTGTTTTATCGAAATCAGCCTTTCGGCGGATGAGGGTCCCCTCCATGGCTATCCGCAGACTGAATACGACCGTCCAGCCCATGAATGACAAACTCAGTGCCTTGGTTTCGGCTGATTTGTCTTCCAGCATTTACTGCCTGTTCCTTGGTGGAATAGTGGCCACTGGAGCGTTGAGCTCCGCCACGTTTTACATCCCAGCCACCATTGGGATTGTGAACGACATGATGAGTAGAACGAGCCATACGATTACCCCCTGTGTGCCTTAGGACAGCAGATTGCACAACCGTCCGCATCGAGATAGATTTTCTTCGCATGAGCTACTGCCTCAACCTCGCTTTCAAAGTAGCCCACATACTGTGCGCTACGGATGCCAAGCTGTTCAGCATGCTCTTTTGTATGGACTTCATGATGAAGGCCAGGATTTAACGTCTGATTGTTGTTAACATAGTAATAATGATACATATAATTTTCCTTTCTGCTTGACCAAACAAGCGATACATGATATTTTGATAGCGTACATATTGCAAATGAGCGGTTAATCTGTGCCAGCAGATTGCCGCTCTTTTTATTTGTACATAAGACACCACCTCCTTAAAAGCTTCGGAAATTCACCTGTCCACGGCTTCCGTTGGGCCGGTGAATTTCTCTTTTTCTGATGGTTCCATTATACAGCTATTTCTGCTATATGAAAAATTAAGATGTTCGTTGTTTGGTGGCAAAATTAGAAAAATATAAGATAATAGTTAAAACTGTTTGATTTTTGGTGGCAAATATTGTATAATGAAATAAGATGGGAGGAGTGTGCCTTGGGAAAAAAGCTATACACAAAAGAAAACATCTCCAAAGCCGAAACCGAATGGCTGGGCATACCCGAACTTGTGGTATTAAAAACAAACAGGGATGATGTTGGTTTAGAAGTTGTACATCGTAGATACTTTGAGGATGAAAAATTGCTCTGCCCTGCTTGTCGTTCCTCGAAAACACGCTGCTCTAAAATTGTGGATCGAAAACTCAAGGATTTATTGTGGCTTGACGAGGACCACAAGACATTTCAAATTATCAGCCTACTTTATCATCAGCGTTATATGCGCTGTGATAACTGCGGGCAAAGCGTTTTCCCTGAGCCTACAGAATTTGGAGAAAAAGGATGCAAATTCACAAACCGGCTATCAGATGCCTTGGCAGATGGAACCTTTCAATTCTCATATAAAAAAGTATGCCAGCATTACGGTGTTCCAGCTTCTACTGCTTCAGTGGGTGAAGTAATGCGACGCAGAATCCAATGTAGGGAGTCATTGTTGCCGCCGGTCAGGACACCACATATCATTAGCATTGTCGAGGTGGTGTTTTTTGGGGAGTTCTATCCCGCTGTTTTAGGAATTTGGGATGATGAGGTTTATTGCCTGGATATTTTGCGAGATTCATCCGAGGAAACCTGTGGTGCATTTCTGAAAACATTGGATGCTAACCAAGTTGAAACCATATATGTAGACCCAGTCGATAGCTTATTTAGTGCTGTGAATCAGTACTTTCCAATGGCTTCAATTGTGGTGACTGATGAGGCGATTAAGCGATATGCCAGAAACGCTATGCTTGATATTATCCATTCCGACGGAAAGCGATTTCCGGTGGTTCATAAAGACCGGCGATTGACGGTACTCCACAAAGACCTGGATGATAGAACTGTAGTTCCCAGAATCAAGGAAGGGATGAAGAGTAGGCCGAGGTTACAACAGGCTTACAATCACCATCAGAGATTGTTGGAGCTTATGGAAACCAAGTGGTCGATGGAAGATCTCCGAACATGGGCAGACCAGATTCCGACAGAGGTAGATGAGTTTTTGGCAGTTGGTGATATTATTGATATCTTTGGCGAGCAATTAAGCGGATTTTTGACACTGGGCGAGAAGCCACCCAACAATTATCAGTTTGCGGTGCAAGGCATCTGTGACGCTATCAAGGATATGCCGCACTGCATTTTCGATGTAATGCGTGGTCGCTGCATCTTCTCTATAACTCACGACACCATGGAGGAAAACGGAGAACTGTGGCGATACGGCATTAAGTCAAGTCGTTTAACCGAGAAAATCAATGAGATCTCAGCCAATATTAGGGAGGAACGAGATTATGGATACCAATGAAAAGATCAAAATAGTCGGTACAAACATTCAAGAAAAAGCAAATCTGATATGGAATGTGGCGAACAGTCTATTTGGAGCATATAAGCCTCATGAATATGGTCTGGTTATTTTGCCCATGGTCGTGATTAAGCGTTTTCATGACTGCTTACTCCCGACCAGAGAGAAAGTGCTGGCCACTTATGAAAAGGTGAAACAGTTAGCCGTCAAAGATGGTTTTCTGCGTACTGCATCTGGCTATCGTTTTTACAATACCAGCCAGTACACCTTCGAGCGACTGAAAGCTGACCCAGAGAATATTAAGACCAATTTCGAGGCGTACATCAACGGCTTCTCCGATAATGTTATTGACATTCTGGCGAATATGGGCTTCTTTACGCAAATCGAGCGTATGGCGGATGCGGGAGTGCTGTATCAGGTCATCAGCGACTTCACTGCTGACAATGCAGATATGAATCCTGAGAAAATTTCCGCAATCGATATGGGCTATGTCTTTGAAAACCTTGTTCAGCGTTTTTCTGAGAGTTATGATGAAGAAGCAGGTGCGCACTTCACCAGCCGTGACATTATTTATTTGATGTGTGACTTGCTTACCATGAATGCGGATTTTTCCGGCGAGGATGCCCCTGCCAAGACTGTATACGATATGGCGATGGGCACCAGTCAGATGCTTACCTGTATGGAAGAGCGTGTTCACGCCCTTGACAAAGAGGCTGAAATCATCTGTTATGGCCAAGAAATCAACCCTTTTACTTTTGGTATCGCCAAAGCGGACATGCTGATCCGTGGTGGCGATCCTGAAAACATGCAGTTCGGCGACACCTTGAATGCGGATAAATTCAAGGGCTATACCTTTGACTACATCATCTCTAATCCTCCATTTGGTATCGATTGGAAGCGTGAAGCAGCTGATGTGGAGAAAGAACATAAACTGGGCGATGCCGGTCGGTTTGGCGTTGGCTTACCTCAAAAATCCGATGGGCAGATGCTGTTCTTGCTGAATGGCATTGCTAAATTGAAGGACACCGGCAGAATGGCTATTATTCAAAATGGTTCCTCTCTCTTCACAGGAGATGCAGGAAGTGGCCCCAGTGAAATCCGTCGCTATATTATTGAGAATGACTGGTTGGATGCCATTGTTCAGCTCCCCAATGACAGCTTTTATAACACCGGGATTGCAACCTATGTCTGGGTAGTCTCTAAAAACAAACCCGAAACACATAGAGAACGCATTTTGCTGATTGATGCCAGCAAGTGCTGTGAGGCACGCAGACGTCCTATCGGTAATAAGCGTGTAGATATTACGGAATCTTGCCGCAATTTGATCATACAGGCATACAGCGAATATAGAAGTGCAATTTTTACAAAGACCTTAGAAGATAAAAAAACAGTGTTGACTTGCAAAAGCAAAGTGCTTGATGCCATATCGCTTGGCTACAATAAAATTACAGTGGAAAGTCCTGCTTTGGATGATGATGGCAAACCGATTGTAAAAAAAGGAAAGCCAGTAGCCGATACCTCCAAGCGTGACACTGAAAGTGTTCCACTTGATGAAGATGTGGATGCTTATTTTGCACGGGAAGTTCTGCCTTATCGTCCGGGTGCTTGGATCGACAAAAGCAAGACCAAAGTCGGGTATGAGATTCCATTCACTCGTACCTTTTATGAATACGAGGAACTGGAACCGGCGGCTGATATTGCAGAACGCATTGCGGCCCGTGAAAAGGTACTGATGGAGAAATTGCAGGCATTGTTTGGAAATGGTGGTGGGCAAAATGAGTGAGATTACTACCTATGAAAAAACAAAAGATAGCGGCATAGAATGGATAGGCCGCGTTCCCTCTCACTGGCGTGTCCACACTTTGTATCAACTTGTGACCCAGGTCAAGGAAAAAAACAGCAATCTTCAGGAAAAGAATCTGCTGTCTTTGAGTTACGGCAAAATCAAACGTAAAGATATTGATTCGCCGGATGGACTTCTTCCTGCGTCTTTTGACGGCTATAACATTATCGAAGACGGGGATATTGTCCTTCGTTTAACAGATTTACAGAACGACCATACAAGCCTTCGGGTAGGTTTGGCCACAGAGCGTGGTATTATTACCTCTGCTTACACAACCTTGCGTCCAATAGACACAAGCAATTCAAAATACTTATATTACCTACTCCATGCCTTTGATCTAAAAAAAGGATTTTACGGTATGGGGTCTGGCGTGCGACAAGGACTAAATTACGCAGAAGTGAAAGAGCTTCGTGTCGTGCTGCCGGGTCAAGATGAACAGAATGCTATTGTTCGATTCCTTGATAATCAATGCGGACAAATCGATTCAATTATTGAGGAAGCGAAATCGAGTGTTGCCGAATATAAAAAATTACGAGAAGCGGTTATCTTTGAAGCAGTAACCAGGGGAATTAAACATAGAGAAAAAACAAAAGATAGCGGAATTAAGTGGATTGGAGAAATCTCAGAATCATTTTCCATTACCAGAATGCGATATATTGTAAGTGAATACAAAGCGGGCCCATTTGGAAGTTCCTTAATTACAGATAAGCTGAATAATCAAGGAAATATATTAGTATATACCCCAGAACACATTGCTACCCAAAGAACTGATTTAGAAAACAATTTATATTTGCCTGAAGAACGAAGGAAAGAAATGGCGCAGTTTTTTGTCCAACCCGGAAATATTATATTTCCTATAGTTGGTTCTCTTGGACGCGCAATGCTAATAACTGACAGTATGCCTGAAGGAATAATTAATCAACGGTTAGCAAAATTCAAATTAGATGAAAGTAAAATCGACACTGAATACTTTTTATGGATGTTTGCTCGCAGTACTTTTTATGCACAATTCATAGAAGTCAACTGTCGTGGTTCATTTATCGTAAATCTTACCAAAACCATTGTATATGATATGCCAGTTATTCTTCCAAACACATTAGAAGAACAGCGGCAGATATCAGCTTATTTAAAAAGAAAATGCGGATTGATTGATGAGCTAATCAAACAAAAGCAATCGTTAGTTAAAGAGCTTGCTGACTACAAGAAATCCCTTATATTTGAAACTGTCACAGGCAAAAGAAAGGTGGTGTGACCATGAACGAAACAGAAAAACGCTTTGAAGAATTCATAGAGTCCTACCTTGTTTCTGAAGATGGTGGATGGACAAAGGCAACGGATGCCGGTTATTGTAGCGATGAAAGCAAAGATATGTTTCTGGACATCGTCACTCTGACCGATTTCGTAAAAAGTACCCAACCCATGGCATGGAAACGCTTCGAGCGGATGTGTACGATCACCCCGATTCGGCAGTTTTATAAGGCATTTGAAAATGCCGTCACGCAGGATGGCCTGATTTCTGTCCTACGTCATGGCTTTAAGCATCGTGGCATCAATTTTCGTGTATGCTATTTTAAGCCTGAGTCTGAGCTGAACGAGGTGTCCATCACCAACTACCAAAAGAACGTCTGCCAGTGTATCCGACAGTGGCACTATTCTAAACGCAACACAAATACAGTCGATATGATGCTGGCTATCAACGGCATCCCCGTTGTGGCGATTGAACTGAAGAATCAGCTCACCGGGCAGTCGGTGGATGACGCTATGCGTCAGTGGCAATATGACCGCAACCCAAATGAACCGGCATTCGGATTTAATAAGCGTGTTCTCGCATACTTTGCCTGCGACCTCTACAATGTATATATGACTACCCAGCTGAAAGGCCCGGAGACAACTTTCCTTCCTTTCAATCAAGGCAGTGCCGGTGCAGGCAAGGATGGCGGTGCAGGTAATCCGAAGAGCACCGATGGCAGCTATGTAACTTCATACTTCTGGGAGAAAGTCCTCCAGAAGGATAGCTTGTTGGATATTCTGCAAAAGTTCATTAACTACGAAAGAACAGAAAAAAAAGAGACTTTGCCGGACGGTTCCACAAAGAAAACCGTCAGCAGCAAAGTCATTTTCCCACGGTATCACCAGTTGGATGTCGTGCGTCAACTGGTCAATCATGTTAGAACTAATGGCGCTGGACATAACTATCTCATCCAACACAGTGCCGGTTCCGGCAAGTCCAATTCTATCGCTTGGACGGCTTACCGTATGGCCAGCCTCCACAACGAAAACAACGATGCAGTTTTTAACAGCGTAATCATTATTACAGACCGCCGTATTCTCGATCAACAGTTGCAGGCCACCGTTTCCAGCTTTGACCATACTTTGGGAAGTGTGGTTACGATTGACGAGAAGAAAAACTCTGGCGCTCTGCGTGATGCCATTAACGATGGAAAGCGCATTATTGTCACCACTTTGCAGAAGTTCCCAGTGATTTACAATGAAGTCGAGTCCGCTGTTGGTAAGCATTATGCAGTTATTGTAGATGAAGCACACAGCAGCCAGACCGGACAGAGCGCATTAAAACTCAAGGCGGCTCTTGCCGATGTGAGCGATGCTCTTGCAGAATATGCTGAACTGGAAGAAAAGGCTATCGAAGAAGTCGAGGCAAACGATATTCTTGTGCAAGAAATGCTCAGCCAAGGTAAACACAGCAACATGAGTTTCTTTGCCTTTACTGCAACGCCCAAAGGCAAAACCCTGGAAATTTTCGGCGAACCTCAACCGGATGGTTCTTTCCATCCCTTCCACATCTATTCGATGCGACAGGCTATCGAAGAAGGGTTTATCCTGGACGTTTTAGCGAACTATACCACATACAAAATGTGTTATCAAATCGCAAAGAATGTCCAGGACAATCCGGAAGTCCCTACCTCCAAGGCTGTTAGAACGATTCGACGCTATGAGGAATTACATCCACACAACCTTCAGCAGAAAGCAGCTATTATTGTAGAGACTTTCCGTGAGGTCACAAAAAAGAAAATCGGTGGCCGTGGAAAGATGATGGTAGTTACTGCGTCCAGGCTGGCAGCAGTCCGTTACTATCATGAAATTAAGCGTTATCTTGAAAGCAACAATTACGACGATGTAGAAATCATGATTGCTTTTAGCGGGAGCCTGAAAGACCCGGATGACCCGACAGGTACCGAATACACCGAAAGCGGTATGAATGTGGATCGCAACGGCAATCGGGTGAAGGAAAGTCAGACAAAGGCCGTATTCCACGAAGAAGGTAATATCCTTATTGTTGCGGAAAAATATCAAACAGGCTTTGATGAGCCGCTTCTCCACACGATGATTGTTGACAAAGAGCTTCGTGATGTGAAGGCTGTTCAGACTTTAAGCCGTGTCAACCGCATCTACCCTGGCAAAGAGGATACCTATATTCTCGATTTTGTAAATCCGATTGAACGCATCCGTGAAGCTTTCCAGCAGTTCTATCAGGAAACCAGTCTGGATGAAGAAATCAACTTCGATTTAATTTACACAACACAGAAAACGCTTCGTGGTTTTGGCATCTATACAGATGAAGATATTGAAGAGGTTTCCAGTATTTATTTTGATCCGGATGTGCGCAAGGCAAATCTGACTCAGGGAAAGATATCCAATGCGCTAAAGCCTGTGGCTGATAAGTACAACGAACTCAATCAGGAGCAACGCTATCAGTTTCGTAGAGAAGTCCGTGCGCTCGTTAAGTGGTATAACTACATTTCTCAGATTACCCGTATGTTCGATAAAGAACTGCACAAAGAGTACGTTTTCTGCTCTTACTTGGCCAAGTTGCTTCCCTCCGATCCCGTACAGCCATTTGATCTTGATAATAGAGTCAAGCTGGAATATTATCGTCTGGAAAAGACATACGAAGGTGCAATCGAACTTGAAAGCAAGCCTGGCTCTTGGAAACCGACTCAGCCAAAACGAGCTGGCGGTCAGAAAGATCGTACCAGTCCATTGGACGAGATCATTCAGCGCATCAATGAAGAATTCTATGGTGAATTCACAGATGCAGACCGTGTAATGGTTGATACGCTGTATCAAAAAATGCGCAAGGATTCTAAAGCAAAAAAAGCCGCAAAGACCGAGGATCGCCAAGTATATGAGAGAAGTCTTTTCCCGGGTATTTTTGATACAACCGCACAGGAAGCTTATATGGAGAACACCGCAGCATATGAGCAACTCTTCTTGGATGCAGATAAGTATCAGGCTGTGATGAGAGCTTTGGCGGATCGTCTGTATAAAGAACTGCACGACGACAAATAAGGTGGAAGATATTCATTCTTAAAATATGGGAATCATATTTCAAATATCATTACCCCATCCTTGGGCAGATTATGATTTGGAGAAGTTTGCAGATGATAGATTGCCTGTTTTGCAAATTTCTTACTTACCGTCGAATCCCACTCTGCCAACCGGATGATCTCCGCTGTTCCAGCCTCAAAATCAAACGAAATCTCGCCCCATTCGCCGTCGTTGTCCACCTGGTAGAGGTAGACAGCGGCGGCGATTTTCTTTTTGCGTTTGGTCTGGGACTTGCGTTTCAGTCGGATCATGTGAAGAACCCCGGCTTCTGTAAGCAAATAGGCCAGGTGTTCCACGGCTTTGCGATATGCCCGTTCTGCGCCGCCGGCTGTACTCCCCTCAAAGAGGACTGCCAATTCTTCAAAGGTCAGCCGGGTGCTGAGTGGGCTGACCCGCCCACAGGTCATACAGATGGCGTTTCGTTTTTCCAAAAGGGTCTGCTCTCGGTAATTCAGTTTTTCAAATGCTTCTCGGACAGCTTCAGCCTGGATGCCGTTCCAGAGAATCTCCGCATAGTCCCAATGGTCATCCCGGCTGACATCCTCGCCGGTTTCTTCGCTGTCCTCGTCCTGTACGGTCTGGTAAAACGGAACACGGTTTCGGTTTTGCTTGGCCAATGCCAAAAACTTCGCTGCGGTCTCCTCTGTGCAACCGTTTTTCTGGGCATATTTCTGGATTGCCGCCTGTTCAGACTGACCGGATTGATTATAGAGCCAAGCAATCCCACGAACAGCCTTGTACTCATCCACATTTTCAAAGGAACCGGCCTCCTCCTGCATTCGGCAGGTCAAAAGGGCGTTCCCGATAAAATGATGGGCATAGGTCAGAAAATCCGCCCCTTGTGCGGGATCGTATCCCCGGAGACAGTCCAACATGGCAAGCACACAGCCCATTTTGTAGTCCAAAAAGCGTTCTGGGTCATAGCGATCCAGCCCCTCCCGCAGCAGAAAACGGCGAACACGGCCATTAAGCCGATTTTCATAGCAGTGCAGGAAAAAGGAGAACCAGCGCAATTCACGGCTCCGCACAGCCTCAATGATGTAGTCGTTCATATTTTCCAGAACAGGCGGTTCCGAGTCAAGCTGAAAGATACGTTCCACTTCCCGCATGGTCAAGCCCTTGGATTCCGTCAGAAAGCTGTATTTGGCACAGTAGCAGGGTAGCTCCCATGACCACGCTGTATCCATTTTCCCTCACCGCCTTTCTGGTGTTTCGTTGCTTAGTTTTTTTGTACTGCTTTCAACAGTGCATCTTGGGTCATTTCCTGCTCATAGACAGTGCTGGCATAACGCTGATCTGAAAGCGCACGGAGCATCTTATCTTTTGCCAGCTTTTTCATAGCTGCTGCCGTTTCTTCATCCAGCTTTCCACGGCGGGTGCTTTGCAAAATGGTGTTCATACGGCGGGTATAAATCGCCTTAATGGGATGATCGTCTGAAAGCTCCCGCTGCTCCCGGCCTCTTAGATTGCCGATTTGCCGACACGTCCGTCCCCGCTGATCTCCCGGGGCCAGTCCGCCGCAGTATTTGGTATGCCGTGCGTCAATTGTGAGAAACCATCTGCCGCAGATGGGGCATTTCTTAGGTGCATGGCCCACACAAAGCCCCTCAAACAGATCGGAACGAAACATTCCCACAAAGGAGACATAGTGCATCCGCTTGACCAACTGTGGCTCCGTCTTTCCAGGCCGAATAGCGACTACATACTGCACCGAAGCATTGGTCAGGGTCATCCAAGCCGGGTTATCCAGCGACAGAGTTGGCTCGCCTTTGAAGAACTTCCCGAACATTGCCGCATAACCGTCCGAGGTGCGGTCATAGCCTGGTTCATTCAACCGTTCTGCAAATTTCGTCAAGGCTTCTTTGTATTGCCCCAGAGAATAGCTCAAATGCCCCAGCACTTGTGCTATTCGGACGAGCATTGTTGCCTTGCAATGCTGACCAGTCAAAGCACAGATCAGCTGCTCCTGCTGAGTGAGCTGCAGATAGGCTTTTGCATCCTCCATATATTCTTCGGAAAAGATGGCTGCAAGTTTTTGCTCAAAATAGCTTCGATTCAGGCGGGAGAACGGTGGTGTGGCCTGCAAAAAGGAGATGATCTCGCCAGCGGCCTGCTGCACCTGCGGCAGCAGCTCCATATCCACGGAACCGATGTTCATCCCCTGAAGCAGCTGGTTCAGCACATTGCAGGGCGTATCCAGCTTTTCAATGGTGGTGTCCGGAATGTTCAGCACCTCGCAGCCAATGGTTCCCGTGGGCATGGTGCTTCCCTCATAGGTCACGGTGTCCTGCCAGAAATCCAGCGATAAAACCGAATGGTTGATAATCTGATCCATCTTCTCCCTCCTGTCATGTTTTTCTATTTTCATAATAGCACACAACAAAGGCGTTGTCATGTTTTTTAAAAACGGCTTGTCATGCCATTAGCCTGTTTTTTTCGATTTTCCCCATAACCTATACAGAGGTGTGAGAAAACTGCCCCATCAAAAAGGAAATGGAGGGAATCTGTATGAATTTGTTTGAAGTGGTGAAAGCCAGTATCAACACACAGGAAGCAGCACAGACATATGGAATCGATGTCAACCACCATGGCATGGCACTGTGTCCGTTCCATAATGACCGTCATCCGAGCCTGTATGTATCGGATGACCACTATCACTGTTTTGCCTGTGGAGAACATGGGGATGTGATCGACCTGACCGCCAAACTGTTTGACCTTCAGCTGTATGATGCGGCCCGAAAACTGGCGTCGGACTTTCACCTTGCGCCGGACAAGCCCTTGCCGGAAGCCATTCGTCGGAAAAAGGAACACAAAACCAGAGCACAGCAGCTTCGTGAAAACGAGCAGCTGTGCTTTTCTGTTTTGAACGAGTATCGGCGGTTGCTCCTGGATTGGGAAAAACGGTATGCACCGCAAGCGCCGGAAGATGTGCCGGACGAGCGGTTTGTGGAAGCCTGCCACCGTCTGCCATGGGCAGAGTATCAGCTGGACATTCTGCTGCAAGGCGATTCCTATGAACGAGGCGAAACCGTGAGTGAACTAACAACAGACGGATACATCCGCAAATTACAGGCCCGCCTGAGAAAGGATCGATACCATGAACAACCCTGTTTGGATTGATGAGAAAGGGAAAATCATCGAGCCGGAATATTGCCGGGATTTCCTGTCCCGGCATCCCATGCGCTGCATCAACGACCGCTTTTATACGGTGGATGGACCGTTGCCGGATGAAAGTAAATTGAAGCGGACAATTTATGAGGAAATCTCGCCCTGGCTTCATGCCAAGGTTGCACAGACGGTGGAGCAGGTAATCAAAGCGTTGAAGCTGGCGGCATACACAGACCCGTTGCCCCTGCAATGTGACCGCATCCATGTAGCGAACGGCACTTATTTTCTGGACGGTGTTTTTTCAGGGGAAAAGGAATACTGCAATAACCGCCTATCGGTGTCTTATCGGGCAGATGCTCCTGCACCGGAACACTGGCTGCGCTTCCTTTCGGAACTGCTGCAGCCGGAGGATATTCCCGCCTTTCAGGAGTATCTGGGCTATTGTCTGATCCCCTCCACCAAGGGCCAGAAAATGCTCATGTTGATCGGCAAGGGAGGCGAGGGCAAAAGCCGCATCGGTGTGGTGATGAACGCCATTTTCGGGCTCAACATGAATACCACTTCCATCCAGAAGGTAGAAAACAATCGTTTCGCCAGAGCCGATTTAGAGGGCAAGCTGCTGATGGTGGACGATGATTTGGACATGAACGCCTTGACCAAAACCAACTATGTAAAATCCATCGTGACCGCAGAACTGCGGATGGATTTGGAGCGGAAGAAAGAGCAGAGCTATCAGGGTCTGCTTTATGTACGCTTCCTCTGCTTCGGCAACGGAGCATTGACTGCACTTCACGACCGCAGCGACGGTTTCTTTCGCCGCCAGATCATTCTGACCACCAAGGACAAACCAGCGGATCGGTTCGATGACCCGTTTCTTGCTGAGAAACTGATTGCCGAAAAAGAGGGAATCTTCCTCTGGATGCTGGAGGGATTGCGGCGGCTGATTGCTAACCACTACCACTTTACCATTAGCCAGAGAGCCAAGGACAATATCACTTCCGCTGTTCGGGATGCCAATAACATTCTGGACTTTCTCGATTCTGAGGGTTATGTGGCATTCAAGGCCGATTATGAAGCCAGCACCAAAAATCTGTATGCAGCCTATAAGCGGTGGTGTGAGGACAATGCAGAAAACCCACTGTCCCCAAAGAGCTTCGCAAACCAGCTCAGCCAGAACGCTGAACGCTACCATTTGGAGCCGGTCAGCAATCTGCACATCGGTGGCGGAAAGCGATGCCGGGGATATACGGGCATTTATGTTCTGCTCTCGCCTATGGAGTTGTAATGAAACTTCAAAACCTTCTGTTCGTGCGTTCATGCGTTCCGGATCGGACGCAGCCGTTGGAACAGAGGAACGCACGAACGCAAAAATCGAAGTTCATTTTTATATTTGATAGCCCGGCTGGGCGTTAAAATTGGTAATGCTCAATCAATGGTTGTGCAAACGGTGAAAAACACTACCATAAGCAGAACACAAATCATCATTCGGTGATTTGCGGAACAGTGACGCAAGTATGCGGAAAGGTGGCTATTTTTACGGTTTAACTTGCAAACCCACCTAACGGTAAAGTCGATGGGATGCTGTTGCGGACAGTTCTTCATGGACGCAATCCTGGGCGCTTTTTAAGAAGCACTCAAAATTTACTGTACCGTGTAGCGTGTATGCTCCACGACAAACTAACTTTACGAAAGAATGAGGCGTTTTCTATGAAATCCAATTTGAGAAATGAAATCAAGTCGTACATCGTGCGTTCCGGTTACACAATGCAGGAAGTCGTTGATCGGCTTTCTGAGGATTACGGCTGGAGTGACAGCGTTTCCAACCTGTCCAACAAGCTCCAGCGGGAGTCTCTGCGGTATGTGGAGGCGGTACAGCTTGCCGACGCCCTTGGCTATGATCTCGTATGGCAGAAGCGGAGGGACAAATGATGCCCGCCGTATCTCCCGTCTCCATCGAAAAATTCGCAGATTTGGAGATGGATGGCAGAGTGGATTTGCAAAATCTGCTCTGCCTGTGAGCGGCAGAAATGAAGCAATCAAGATTGCGGAGAGGCTGTCGGTCACACCGCCTTTTGAGGATTTGGGTACCACACACAAACCTCTAAAGGCGGCAAGGCATCCGCAGATGCCGCATTCCCCCTCGGAGAGCCCACGGCACTTTGCAGCCCTTCGGGATGAAAGTGTCATAGTGGGTTATTACACTTCCCGCAGGAAGTGCATCCCCGTCCCCCAGCCGTCTGCCGCACAACAGAAAGGAGCTGATTTTTATGGCCAGAAACGACGGAATCGACCGCACCTTTGCCCGTAACCAGGACTTGCCCACCCTTGATGATGTGGCGAAGGTGCAGGAGCATAACGAACGGGAAAAGGACAGCTACTCCAACCAGGATATTGATACCACCCAAACCTACCGGAATATCCACTTCAAGGCTCCCACCGACAGCTATGCCGCTATGTTCGATCAGATGATTGCCGATGGTGTCATCTCCACTCGTGGTCTGAAAGCCGATGCGGTGAAATACGGGGAACTGATTTTTGATGTGAACTCCGCTTACTTTCACAATCACGGCGGATATGAATATGCCAAGCAATTCTACACCGACGCATACAAAGCTGCCGTAGAGATCGTGGGCGGTGAGCAGTATATCCTCTCTGCCGTCATGCACGCCGATGAGCGCAACCGAGCCATGTCGGAAGCTCTGGGGCAGGATGTGTATCACTACCACCTTCATGTGGTCTATGTCCCGGTGGTGGAAAAACAGATTCTCTGGTCGAAGCGGTGCAAGGATAAGTCCCTTGTAGGTACAGTCAAGGAGACCATTATGCAGGTCAGCCGCAGTAAAAAGTGGGAATCCAAAGTTGCTCTGGATGAACAGGGCAATCCGCTTCTGACCTCCAAGGGCAAGAAAGTTCTGCGGACATCGTACAGTGTCCTGCAAGACGATTTCTTCAACTATATGAAAGCTGCCGGATATACCGATGTGGAGCGTGGAGAGCGTGGCAGCACTGAAGAACATCTGACTGTGACCCAGTTCAAGGTGGCACAGGAGCAGCAGCGGCTGGAAGATGTGACCGCCCAAATCGCTCAGACGGAGCAGGCGCTGGACACCGCACAGGCTGCTGTTGAGAAAAAGCAGAAAGAGCTGCAATCCCTGCAAAAGCAAACCAAAGAACAGCGCACTGCCGCCCTGACCGTACAGGAAATCCGCTCCATGGGGAAAAAGACGATCACCGGCAATATCACTTTGACCCCATCCGAGTGCAGTACGCTCAAGGATTATGCGGTCAATGGGATTCTTGCCAAGGCGGAAAACAGCCGTTTGGAGGAAAAACTGCAACAAGCGCAAAAGAGCGTCGCTGTCTGGAAACAGCGATATGAATCACTGAAAGAACAGGCACGGCCTTATCTGGAAGCTGTCAAGCTCGCACCCGAAAAGGTGCGGGCTTTTCTTGACGCCATTTTGACACGAACTCGGCAAACAAGGCAGCACGATCAGCCTTCCCGCCGCAAGTCGCAAGATATGGAACTTTAACAGAAAGGAATTTTTGCTTATGACCAATCTGACAACAAAACTCAATAAGCTGGTGCTCGATAATGCTCCTTCGGAAAAACTGATTAACGCTTGTGCCGAAATCGATATTGAATCCTGCTTTGACCCGATTTTTGAACCGCCGATTGATTTTCTGGAAGAATGCCGGAAACGCTGGGAAAACCGGATGAATCCGTTCACCGGTACGGTGGAACGAAAAATCGGAAATACCTGGTATCTGCTGGAGACTGTATGTGACGGAAATGAGCCGCTTACTCACAAGGTAAAACGGCTCATTTTCTCGGATAAGGAGGCGCTTTGTTCATGACACAGACTCAAATTCATGCTACAATATCACCATGCACACCGATTCTGTCAGCTGACCCAACCGTAAAGGAGGACGCTATGTTGGATCAGCAGAAAATCACCATCCTGTACTGTCGCCTCAGCAATGAGGATGCACTGGATGGAGAATCAAATTCGATACAGAATCAAAAAGAGTTTTTAACCCGGTACGCAGCCGAGCATGGCTACACCAACCTGAAAATTCTGGTGGATGACGGATATACGGGAACCAATTTTGACCGCCCCGGCGTACAAGAAGGCTTTGCACTGGTTAAGCAGGGGCTTGTCGGTTGCTGGCTGGTCAAAGATCTCAGCAGGTTTGGCCGAGATTACCTGACCGTTGGGCAGTACACAGACATCATTTTCCCCAGCTACGATGTGCGTTTTATCGCCGTCAACGATGGTGTGGACAGTGAACGAGGCGACAGCGACGGCTTTGCCGCTATTCGTAATTTGTTCAACGAATGGTATCCACGGGACACCAGCAAAAAAGTCCGGGTTGTATTCCGTCAGAAAGGCACCAGCGGAAAGCATCTGGGAAAACCGCCCTATGGTTATCGCACTGACCCTACCGATAAAGACCATTGGATCATTGACGAGGATGCCGCCCCAGTAGTCAAGCGCATCTTTGACTTGGCTATTGACGGCAAGGGGCCGGAACAGATTGCCCGTATACTGGAGAAGGATAAGGTGTTGACTACCAAGGCGCTGTATGCCAAACAGTCGGAAAATCATCCTGACCCGAAAAAGCGTAAGAAAATGCCGGAGCGCCCTTACCATTGGATTGGTCAATCGGTTGCGGGTATTCTGGAACGGATAGAGTACACCGGCTGTACCTGCAATTTCAAGACCTATTCCAAGTCCTACAAGCTGAAAAAACGGATTCCCAATGCAATTGAAGATATGTGTATCTTCCCCGATACGCAGGAAGCAATCGTTTCTCAGGCTCAGTGGGACAGAGTGCAGGAGCTGCGAAAAAACAAACGCCGTCCCACAAAAGCGGAACGGCAGGGATTGTTCTCCGGGCTTCTGTTTTGTCCTGATTGCGGGAATAAGTTGCACTTTGCTACCTGCAAGAGCTTTGACGGCAAGCAAGACCACTATGTATGCTCCAGCTACAAAAGCGGTCGAGGCACCTGCTCTGCCCACTATATCCGGGAAGATGTACTGCGGGAACTGGTGTTGGAGCGCATCCGTGCGGTCAATACCTATATCCGGCAGGACGTGGAGGGGTTTCAGGAAGAATGGCTGCAATGCCGCCGCTCCGATCAGGAACGCAACATCCGTGAAGATCGGAAGCGAGTGGAGCAGGCCAAGAAACGGCTGGCTGACCTGGATGTTCTTCTGTCCCGACTTTATGAGGACTTTGTCCTGGGTGATCTGAGCAAGGAGCGGTATAAGAAAATGACCGCCGATTACGAGGCAGAACAGGAACGGTTAAAACTCGAAATTGAAGTGACGGAAGAATGGCTGGAAACGCAGGAAACTATGAGTGCTGATGTAGACGCCTTTGTCGCCCTGACCCAGAAGTATGTGGATGTGCCGGAATTGACACCTACGATAGTCAATGAGTATATCAAGAAAATTGAGGTGTTTCCACCGGACAAATCCAGCGGCAAGCGGGTACAGAAGGTAAAAATCTATTTCAACTTCGTGGATGATGTAGAGATTCCTGTGATTTCCGAGCCTGTTGTTGCGAAATCTACCCCTGGACGCAGAAAAACGGCGTGACCATTGCGGTCACACCGTTCTCTGCCCCTCGCAAAGCTAAATAGTACCTTATCACTATTAAGCCTTCCGTTTCCAGTTTTTTTACTACTGCTGGGTTCGGGATAAAATTGATTCCCGCCTTCATGGCTTGCTCCTGTTGTAGCTCTAGTTTCGAAATATGATAGATCTTCCCGTCTTTCAAGAAATTTGTTCCAGTCCTATAGAAGTAAAAAGCTACTCTGGAATCTATACACTGTTTCCTCAGATGACATATCCAACGGTAATCACAAATGCGGCCATTTTTCCCTTGATCACCACCGCAAATTACCTCGTTTACTTTTCCCTCCACCAAATATGGAGCAATATGAGTTTCGCTTAGAATTGGTAATACAAGAATTTTACGGTGATGGATTGGATATTTTAAGAAGATCGGAATCTGCCTATCAATCTCTTCTTGATTTCGGCATATACATCCTATTGCTACATTGGGATAACCCTCTCCCCAATCGTTGGGCAAGACAGCGGGAAAGCGCTCAATCTTTTGTGTAAGGATTAAAAAGTTTAAATCCTGCCTTTCGCTTATCATCTTCCAAGCTTGTCCACGCCACAAATCTGCCTCTGGAAGAAAAAAGTCACCAGTGGAACAAGTAGAAACAATCACAGTCCCGTGTTCAATTTGATTAACACCTGAGGTGTCTTTCCTGACAGGAAGATCAAAATCTGAAGTTTTACAAAGGAGGTTTTTCTTTTTCTCCCATGGATTCCATATGATCATTGAACTGCCTCCCGAAACTAATAAATTTATTATACCCTATCACATAAAAAGAGGCCACAAAAGATTTCAACTTTTGTGGCCTCTAGAATGAAACAAATATGTATTTACCTTTTTATAATCTTTTGTACGGCAAGTGACTATTCATTGACAATAGCAACTTTAATGCCTTCCATGCTCAGGTTCATCTCCAGAGCTTCGGTAACCTTCTCTAACGGATATTTATGAGTGACCAATTTCTGAATCGGCAAGCCCATCTCATGAAGTGTATCCATCAGTGCGATAGTCTTCGGATAATCCTCAACTGCGTAGGCCCAAGATCCTACCAAGGTGATCTCCTTGTTGCAGAAATCAAAGTGGGGATTTACTGTGCACTCACCATTGTTAACAAAGAAACCAACTTCGCAGACACCACCGCCACGTTTGACCAACTTATAGATATTAGATGCTGCACTGGGTACGCCGGTGCACTGGAACGCAAAATGAGCATTTCCAGCTTCCTTTTCAATGACGGCTTTCATCTCGTCAAAACTTCCATAATTAGTAAAGTTATAGGTATACTTTGCACCAAACTCTTTGGCAACAGCTAATCTGGAATCACTACCATCGACTGCAATGATGTTGGTAATACCAAAAGCCTTCACAGTGGCCAACATGCTCAATCCGATAGGACCACAGCCTTGGATAAGTACAGTAGAGTTAAACCCTAAAAGACCGGTAGATTTTGCTCTTTCCAGTGCATGGACAGCAACAGCCAAGGGCTCGATGAGCATACGGGTATCCAAATCATATTTGCTGACGTTGAATACAGAGGATCCTTTCCGCAGCACCAAGTATTCACCAAAATAGCCGTTGAAATGAATATCATCATCCGGCATCAGGCCATAGCAACCAAGATTGTCACACAAATTGGGGCGGGATGGAAAATCGATGCAGGACGGGCAAGTGCCACAAGTAAACACAGAGGTGACAATTTTATCGCCAACTTTCAGGGGTTTACCAGTAGTATCCGTTTTAATATTTTTGCCCATTTTGATGATTTCGCCAGTACCCTCATGACCCAATACAATTGGAATATAACCAAAAGGATCATTCTTGTACTCATGAGCGTCAGTGCCACAGACACCTACACCTTCGATTTTAACAAGCATCTGATCGTCATTGATTTCGGGAATATCATATTCCTAAATCTCAAACTTTCTCTTTGCCACTAGCATTGCTACTTTTCCTTTAGCCATTACAATACCTCCTAAAATTAATAATTAAATGACCTCAATATTTTGTAATGCCATATATTGTCGATACTCTTCAGGAAAATCGTCATCGACGATAAAGGCATCAACTTCATGAATGGGCAACATACGAAAAAGGGATCGTTTATCAATCTTGCTGGAATCTGACACCACATAGCATTTTCCGGAAACTTCCCGCATTGCCACGTTGCTCTCCACTTCGGCCAACACGGGGTGCATTATGCCACCTGAAATACTAATCGCTGATGTTCCAAAAAAGCACTTGTCGATGGTGAAAGACCGGATAAACTCAGCTGAACCTGGACCTACAATCATTCCAGAGCGGGTACGTACCTTTCCACCTGGCAGGTAGACTTGGACATTGGGGAGCAAAGAGGCTTTCGCAGCAATATAAACATTTAGCGTGACGATACTCAGTGGCGTTTTGTCCCCAATATAATCTAAAATATACTCTGGCGTACTTCCTGAATTAAGGCCAATGGTATCACCGGGTTCAACAAGAGAAGCAGCTTTTTTCGCAATCACTTGTTTCGCTTCATAGTTTGTATTACGTTTTGCTGTCAGAGCCAGTTCTTTCACTCCGTTATGAATGTTGGGCGTTGTACCTGAATTATTGATACAAGCGCCGCCATATACTAACGTAATGTCCCACTTGCCAGCCAGCGCTTTAAGGTCCCTGCGAATTGTTTCTTCTCTCACCCCATATTTCTGACTAAGTTGGGAAACCTTCACAGAACCGACCCTAAAAAGTTGATCTAAAATTTCCTTTTGCCTATCTACACTGAGCATAATATTTTATCCTTTTCCCTTAATCATAATCAAAGCTTACACATGTTAACTTCAAAAGTTCACCATATGAGATGTACAATTAATAATATATCATGTTTACTTTTATGTGAATAGGGCAATTTTTAACGAAGATAGTCCAGATAGTATTGTGCAGTATTACCTAATCTGTGTAATTTAAAGTAGGCATGGGGATCACAAACGATAATTTCTTTCCCTCCCGCCTTCTTGATATCTGTTACAGCCATTGCACCTATGCTGGAAAGAAGTTTGTCATCACCTGTTCCTAAAATAAACTCAGAGCAAACCGGCATTCCCCACATGGTAACAGTGTTTACCCTTTTATCTCCTTCGACGAAGGGAAGGAATTCACAGCTATTATGGATTGGCTTCTCTTCCTGATTTTCCGTTAGCTCATTGAGCAGGTCTGACATTCCCAAAAATCGGGTATAAAAGCTGCCGCCATATAGATAAGCCTTAGAAGCTGTAATCTCTGTAGCGAGTTCCAAAATATTGATGATTTCAAGCTCATGTGAGATGCCTACTGCTTCACAGAGGGTAGTCAACAGGAAATGACTTTGACCTGTAAGGGTAATAACTCTACGGATACCTTTTTCCTCTAGTTGATCTATCAACTTCTGAAAATGGGCAATCCCTTTGTCCACAAGGCCCATAGCAAAATATTCAAACCCTCCGAAGTAGGGGCCAATATCTTCATGAACCTGTATATCTAAGCTATTCAAAAAGTCACCCAAATGAATGGCACTCGAAGAACAAAAAGCATAGGTGGCATCGTCGACAAACAAACAAATATTGCTGTCTTCCTCTACAGGAATCGCTTCTTTCCATAATTGACGTTCATGGGCATCTATGGGGAGAATATGATCTCCCTGAGAAGCGATTGTCTCCAATAATTTGTCGGCATCCTCACGATAAAATCCATGCTTCAAGAAAAGCTCCCGACCTAATATCTGCGAGAAAAGATATCCATTGGGACTCTCACCAAAGTTTTGCCAACGCTCTCCTAAACCGGAAAGGAGAGATGAAAATACGAGATCAGCTCCAAATTGGGATGGCTCTAATTCTCCCAGCCAAACGGCCCTGATAATTTGTGCTACTCTTGATGGATAATAGCACATATCCCTTGTAGCCAGATATTCCGGACAATAACAAACAGCCTGATCCATATGAACCGCCTGATGTTTGAGGATATCCGCAAATACTTTATTGTCAAGTGAGAATTTTCTCATAGTCCCAGCACCCCCTTGTTCACTATTCCATCTGGATCGAGTCCGTCTTTGAGCGCCTGCATCACCTGGATACCGCTCTTTCCATGTTCTTTTACCAAGAACTCTGCCTTGGCCGTACCTACTCCATGATGGTGAGACACATTGCCACCATATTTCAAGCTAGTCTCACAGGCAATTCTCAAGCACTGTAAATAGCGCTCCTCTCCAGCTTTATCATCTCCGCCTGTCTTAGAGTGAAAGATGACATAGACGCTGGCGCCATTGTGATAAACATGGGAAAAATGGCAGTCCACCACTTCGCAGAGAGGTTCTAAAGCCTTTTTCATCTCCCGCCATACGTTTTCAATGCAGTCCCAAGGAGCTGCCACCTCAATTGCGTCAGCAGTACCGCCTGGTATTGCATCGTAATCCAACATCTTCTTGGTGGAAAAGCGGGTGTCGAACCACTCTTTAGCGGCTAACTCCCCTTTAGGCCGCCCCAGTCCTGCTCGGCAGATCTCATCAGTAAGCCGGGCTTCGAGTTCAGTCATTTCCCGTTCTCCTTCAAAGACCAGAATTAAAAGAGCAAAACCTTTTTCGAAACGATATTGGGCAATTTTATGGCTTGCCTCCACTTCATCATAAAGACGTACCACTGCAGGCCGCAGGCCCCTCTGTATAAAGCGGCGGATGGCCTCTAAGCCATCAGGAGTGGAGGGGAAAGTATATGCCCGGAAAATCCGATGTTCTGCGACAGGATAGATCTTCATTTCCACCTCGGTAACAATACCGTATACTCCCTCACTGCCAAGAAAAATCTCATTGAGCTCAGGTCCGGTGGAACGTTTCGGAGCTTTATGGGTGGCTAGTATTTCTCCATTAGGAAGTACTACCCGCAAAGCAGTGACCATATCATCCATTTTGCCATATTTCGTTGAAAAGGTGCCAATGGCACGAGTCGCTACCATACCGCCTAAACAGGCGCTTTGAAAAGACTGCGGATATTGTCCACAAGTATAGCCATGTTCATTGAGCATATTTTCAAACTCTGCCCCTGACAAGCCGCAACCGCCGGTTGCCGTTGCATTTTTAACATTAATTGAAAAATGCTGAAGTCTCTTGGTATCAATCACAACTTCGCCATGATACGGGATGGTCCCGCCTACGATGCCGCTTCCTCCCCCATAAGGGATTACATGTATTTTATACTGCTGGGCAAGTTTCATGATGCCACTGATCTCTTCCTCATTTTCAGGGCGCAGTACACCACTGGTTTGATAAGGATATTTTCCTTGAAGCATCCACTTATATTCCCTGGGATAGCATCCGTGGGAATAGATGAGCTTCTCTTCAGGGGAGAGCAAAATTTCAGTACCAGGACACTGAACTCGTACCTCATCCCAAAAGCGCTGTAATGTCTCGTTCATCATCTTAGTTCCTTTCTATTGATCTGACCTTGAAATCGTTCTGGCCGCTATGATGTCGATACCTGTGCCCAAAATATCCTGGACAACAATCTGTCCCATAGTGACCGGAGCTTCTAGTTGCAATGTATAAAGGTAATGAAGGCAATCCTTTAACATTCCTTTTGGCACGGTATCACTGCTGATTACTGGCAACATATGGATATGGGAGCCTTTGATACTCACTGTAGTGGTAATCATCCGCCGGGGATTTGTGTATTCGTTTCTGGCATAATTTTCGCCTCGTACACATCTGTTTCCTGAAACGGTGATCTTTCCTTCCTCGTCAACCAAAGTGATATCACAGCTTTGAGGACAGACAATACAGGTATAATCTATTTGTTTCATTTGCCTTCCTCCTCAAGTACGTCCACAGTGACGCCCCCACTCATTCCTGCGCTAAGTTGAATCGGAATTGCCATCATTTCAGGCGGAGCGGCCACTTTATAGTGTTTCTGTGCAACTATTTTTTCCCCGCATTTGACAATAGCTTTTGCATTTGTCATTGGCTTTCTAACACGCAAATAGAGAGTACATGTATCGTCCTCTTCTGGTGATTTGTAAGATTGCGGCAACACGAAAGAGACATTCTCTCCTGCCTCAATGGCATAGCTAGACCCAACCGGTGCCCCTTTCTTTAGGTAGGCCGCCGCACTGGCAGCTGCTCTTTCTCCTGTTGCAGACACATAGTCTACTAAATCAAAAACAGCAGCTACATTTCCCGCGGCAAAGATTCCTGGAACTGATGTCATCATCCCATCATCTACCAAAGGCCCTCGGGTAATTGAGGACAGCATAATTCCAGCTCCCCTGCTCAGTTCATTTTCGGGAATTAATCCTACCGATAGAACCAGCAAATCGCAGGCAATTTGTCTCTCAGTTCTCTTTATCGGTTTTCTCTGAGCATCCACCTGTGCTACAGTAACTCCTGTAATCCTTTCCTTACCATGAATCGCTGTGACGGTTGTGGAAAGATGAAGAGGTATTCCATAGTCTTCCAAACACTGGACCACATTTCTTCTGAGGCCACCCGGAGATGGCATTACTTCATAAACACCTTCCACCTGGATGCCTTCTAAGGTCATACGACGGGCCATAATGAGCCCAATATCGCCGGAGCCCAGTATTACAGCTCGTTTTCCAGGCAAAAATCCCTCCACATTGATGTACTTTTGTACCGCTCCGGCGGTGAGTACTCCAGCAGGCCGACTTCCCATAATTCCTACTTGACTCCGAGTGCGTTCTCTACAACCCATCGCCAAGATGACTGCGCCTGCATCTACCTGAGTAAGCCCCTCTTTCTCACTTGTTACCAAAAGAGTCTTATCAGGGTGTAGTTCTAGCACCATCGCGCCCAACATCACCTGAATATCATTTTGATGTACCATATCTACAAAGCGCTGGGCATATTCACAACCTGAAAGTTGCTTTTTAAATCGAATGAGGCCGAAACCATCATGGATACATTGATTCAGGATACCTCCGAGATCAGCGTCACGTTCAATGAGCATCACCTTTTTGACTCCAAGTTCTTTTGCTCGAACTGCTGCGGCCAAGCCAGCAGGTCCTCCGCCGATGATTGCAATATCTACCTGTTCTTTTCTCATCGATCGATCACCTGCCTCGTCTTTTCCAAAAGTACTTGGGATCCCTCTCCCTTGAGGGTAACCTCTAGCGGGGAAACACCAAGCTCCCTAGAAAGGATTTCTAGTACTTTTGCTCCACAAAAGCCCCCTTGACAACGGCCCATGCCTGCTCGTGTCCGCCGTTTGACAGAATCTATGGTTGTCGCTGGAATTTTTCCATGGATGGCTTTGACAATTTCTCCCTCAGTTACACTTTCGCACCGGCAAATAATGTGGCCATATCGTGGATCTTCTTGGAGCATTGCCTCTCGTTCCGCTACGCTTGCTCTAGCAAAAGGAGTCTGCGCTTGACGCACCGGCTGAAAATTTGCTTTATTTTTAACATTTGGCATCCGCTGCAGCAACAACGTATCTACCAACTCTGCAATAGCCGGGGAACTTGCCAATCCAGGAGACTGAATACCTGCTACATGCATAAAATTATGAAGCTTTTTGGAATTCTCGATAATAAAATCCTCTTCGTAGGTAGCTGCTCGATTTCCTGCAAAATAGGTTATTACGCCGCTTCTATCCATTCCCTCTACCAGACGAAAAGCCTTGCCTAAAATGAAATCCATATCTTCCTGTTCAACGGAAAGGTCTTCCTTATCCCATACTTCCTTTGCAGAAGGTCCCCACAGCATTGTACCGTCTGGAGTCATCATAGGACCTCCGCCTTTGGTATAGTTGCTCGGAGCCAATCCAGCAAAGGTAGAAAGTTTTCCTTTGTATTCTTTGTCGAAAATAACAAGTCCCCCCCGGCGAGGATGAATGCTGTAAAAGCGATCCCCTGCCATTTCAGCAATTTCGTCTGCATAGAGACCCGCGGCATTAATGACAAAGTCACATTTTATTAAGCCTTGATTTGTCAGTACACCTGAAATCCGGCCATTGTCAATTTCCATATCTACAGCGCGGCAGGAGAGACGGAAGCGCACCCCATTGTCCACAGCGTTTTCTGCCAATGCCAGTGCAACCTCATATGGCTCCACATATCCGGCAGAAGGCGTCCATAACGCACAGGTAATGGCACTGGAAAGTGCCGGCTCAATTTCTCTTGCCCTCTCTCCAGAAATGATTTCAATACCGGGAACGCCATTCTTTTTTCCGTTTTCGTAGTATGCCTCAATGACTTTTCTATCTTCTTCATCAAAACCACAGACAAAAGATCCTGTCCGATTAAACTGAAATCCCAGATCTCTGGCCCAATCACTATACAAAGCATTTCCGCGAACGTTGAGCTTAGCCTTGAGTGTATCCGGTTTTGAATCATATCCAGAATGAATCATGCCATTATTGGCTTTTGTTGTACCACAAGCAATATCTTCCTTCGCTTCAATCAGCAGTATATCTAATTGATAGCGGCTCAACTGCCGGGCAATTCCGCATCCAGTGACACCACCGCCAATAATAACAACATCCGCCCGATCTACCTCACCTAATGCACGGTAAGGGGATATATCCTCTTTTTTCTTCTCCTTCACTTCCGGAGATTGCAGATCACACACCACATGGCGCACGCCTGGTAACTTGGCCGCCATGTGTCCTACATCCACAACCTCCTGCCAACTTCCAAGGCTTCCCGTGAGATGGGCGATACCATCCTCATCCAGGTCAATTTCTGCATGACCATGGATTCCCATCTGAGCAAGCCGATCATAAAAACTTTGCAAGTTTTAATCACTCCTCATTGCTTGATCCATTTGCGGCTTCTTTCCACCGCTTCTAGCCATTCACTATAACGTTTTGCTCTTGTTGTATCTTCCATATGGCTGGTAAAAGTAGCATCATATGTAACTGCACGGTCAAAATCTTCTTCACGCCATATGCCCGCGGCTAAACCTGCTAATTCTGCAGCTCCCAAGCTAGTAGCTTCCACCGAATTTGGACGCCGAATAGTCGCGTCAAGAATATCCGCCAATAGCTGAGCCAACAGGTTATTCTTAGAAGCCCCGCCATCAATACGAATGTCGGTTACGCCCTGTCCAGAATTCTCTTTAATGGATTCAATGATATCTTTAATAGAAAATGCAATGGATTCCAAAGTTGCCCGACATACATGCGCCTTTGTTGTACCACGATTGATACCGATCATCAGCCCCCTGGCAAAAGGATCCCAGTGGGGAGTTCCTAGTCCTGTTAAAGCAGGAACCAGATAAAGTCCGTTAGAATCCTCTACTGAACGCGCTAGCGTTTCACTGTCAGCAGATTTTTCAATGATTCCAAGACCATCCCGAAGCCACTGGACAGCAGATCCTGTAACTGCTGCATAGCCTTCCATGGCATAACTAATGTGTTCCCCAATTTTCCAACCGATCACGGTATTAATTCCACCCTCTGGAATAACCGCACATTGTTCGCCAATATTGACATCCAAGAAAGAACAGTACCATTTGTCAGTTTTGCCATGCCCGCTCCACGGCAACCCTGTGCATAAAGAGCTGCATGTTGGTCAGCAATAGCACTCATAATGGGGATTTCTGCCCCTAAAATCTCTGAAAGAGTGGTGCCAAAATTTCCCGAATCATCCATGATAGACGGGAAGCAAGCAACGGGAATTCCCAAACATTAGTGAAGAATAGACAGTAGCAATGGTCCAACCTGTCGCCATTTTGCATTTCATTCCCCAGGGACTATTGTTAAGTTCTTCGCAACGAGCACCGGTACGGCTGTCCTGCCAAACAATCGCATGATATAAGGGAATTCCTGTCTCCTTATCCCAAATCACCGCAGTGGCCCTCTGGTTAGTAATGCCAATACAGGCTATTTCATTAGGAGAAATTCCTGCCTAGAAATAGCATTACGACATTGCTGTACTGTCTTATCATAGATTTCCATGGCATCGTGCTCAACTTTGTCCTCGCTTGGAGTAAATTGAGTGAATTCTTCGTAACTCTGGGCAATAACAGAAAACTCTTGATTAAAGATAAGCGCCCGAGTTCCAGTGGTACCTTCATCGATAACCAATACATACTGTTTCATAGCAAACCTCCTTATTTCTATTAGAATATAAAATTGGTTTTATATTGTTTATTCAACTTTAATTATAAATATTTTGTTGTTTTATATTATATTTATGTGGTTTTATCTAATGATATCGGATAGTTGTGGCAATGTCAATTCCTGAGATATCCCCAAACTTTTGCCATGATATTTGTGCATGTCTACTTTATCATTAAATTTTGATGAAATAAAAAGGGAAATCCAATATAAGAACTTGCTCTTTTACGGTTTAGGGTACTGTAATAGGTTCGTTTATCCAGATAAAAACAATAAAAAGCCCGGCGGAAAATTTCCGCCGGGCTTTTTATTGTTTTTATCTATTCATGAATACTTTCATTGCTTCCATGGCATTTTCTTGCATATATTTAAGACCAAGATTGGAAATGATCTGGAAGCCGACCAAATCATCTGCATTTTTAATATAGTCAGCAATATGAGGAGACGGTGCTGTTGCCATATAAGTATAATAATTGATCTTTCTAATTCCGTTACTAATAGCCGATTGGAAGCCTTCGGGGCTAACGCCGGAGCCACCATGCATGACAAGACCAACATTCTCAGGAATAACCTCTTGGACCTTTGCAACAACATTGGTGTCCAGCTTCGGTTTTGTCCGATAAAAGCCATGAACCGTGCCAAAAGAAATCGCCAAAGCGTCACACTGTGTCTCCTCACAGAAGCGGGCAGCTTCAGAAGGATCAGTATATAGATCTTCCGGTTTGTAATCTACAACATTACCATCAGCATCTAAAGTACCAGCTTCTTTATTGGGCATCTTACCCAACTCTGCTTCGACTGTCATCCCCATCTTATGAGCAAAGGTGACAAATTCTTTTACATTGGCAATATTCTCCTCATAAGGCATTGCAGAGCAATCATACATTACTGAGGGGAACCCAACACGAACAGCTCTCCACAACATAGACGGTGAAACACCATGATCCAGATGACAGCAAACCGGCACCTTCGCTTTGCGAGCATAATCGAGCATTACAGGACCAATATCTTCAATTTTTGTAAACCACTCATGTCCTTCTGCATGATCCAAAATAACGGGACAATTCATTTCTTCCGCTGCCGCTATAACAGCACGAACGGCCTCAAATGTCGGTGTATTAAAAGCGCCAACGGCATAATTTCCCTTTTTGGCATCTTTAAAGAGCTCAGCCAAATTTACTAACATTTTTATCTCTCCTTGTCATAAGTATTCAGATCCAGTATCGTCCATTTGCATTTAATCCGATGAGAACGATTCCCAAGTTGAGAAATCCAATTAGTCTTTGTTTAAGAAAATCTTAATTGCTGCCATGCATTTCTCTTTCATAATTTCATAACCCATCTGGGCAATATTCTCAAAATAAATAGGATCTTTGCTGCCTTCAATCGTCTTTAGAATTTCAGGAGCAGGCGCTGTAGTCATTGCGGTGTAATAATTGATCTTTCTCACACCATGATTAATAGCATCTCTAACCTGTGCAGCATCAACACCAGAACCACCATGCATGACAAGGGAGGTATGGGGAGTTTTCTCTTTAATCGCTTTAAGTCTCTCGATATCCAGGTTGGGCTTTGCTACATACTTTCCGTGAACAGTTCCAAAGGAAACGGTCAGTGCATCAACACCAGTCCTTTCGCAGAATTCTCCCGCTTCATTAGGTCTAGTGAAGAACTCACTTAACGGGATGTCGTCTGTTCTCGCAGTATTCCAACCAATGGTCATACCTTTACCGGGCATATTGGCTGGCATTTCATTGATCATAGCTTCAACTGAAACACCGATGCTATGCGCAATCTTTACAAATTTCGAAGTCTTTTCAACGTTAGTTTCAAAATCATAAGCAGACATATCATACATAATCGAAGTAAAGCCAGCCCTAATGGCACGAAGTACAAAATCATCTGTCAGGCCGTGATCGATATGTACAGCTACAGGAACGGTCGCTTTTTTGGCATACTCAATCATCAATGGGCCAATAACGTCAATATCAACTACTCCCTGATCTCCCTCTGCATGGTTAATCATAACCGGAGAATTCATTTCTTGCGCGGCATCAATAACTGCTTTTAAGGTTTCCAGGGTCGGAGTATTGAAGCCACCGACAGCATAGTTGCCTTTTTCGGCGTCTTTCAATATGTCTGCAAAATTCACTAACATTTTCATTACTCCTTATCTTTAGATTTTTTGCCAGTCCTATCGGCACAAATCATTTCACATCGCCAACAAAGACTAAGTTCATTATACTTTTTTCACTTAATAAGTGCAATATTATTTTATAAAGTTTTGATATAATTTATATACAAACATCTTAATTCAAACTTTAGCAATTTAAACAAACATGTCTGTACTTATTTCATTATTTTCAAATAACTGCTGTACATTTTTTTATATTTTTCATAATATTGATCATAGATTTTTGACTTTTCAGGATTCGGCACATAAGTCTTACCTAAACGGATAAGATGGTCTACAGCTTCCTGCAAATCTTTATATTTTCCCAATGCCACACCGGTCAACATGATGCAGCCGATAGTTCCAGCCTCCGCATTTTTTAGCGCAGTAAAGGATTTTCCTGTCACATCCGCTTTGATCTGTAACCATACAGGACTTTTGGCTCCGCCGCCTCCTGCCCTAAATTCATCGATACGAATTCCTTCTCCCTCCAAAAGATCATAGAAGGTACGCATTTCGTAGGCCAGTCCTTCCATCAATCCTTTATAGATATCAATCGGCTTTGTTTCCAATGAGACATTGAGCATAGCAGCTCTTGCATGGGGATTGTGATCCGGCGTTCCTGTTCCCGCAAAATGCGGGGTAATAAGAAGTCCACTGGGAGCATCTTTTACCTGCTTGTCCAACTCGTAATAAATATCCTTTCCTTCCTTCTTTGCCAGTTCATATTCATACCGTGCAATCGTATCCCGGAACCATTGGAGTAGCACACCGCCAGTTGCCGTTTCTGTATAGGAATAATAGGCCCCCTTGACAGCATGAGGTACAGTGGGGATGGTGTTTTTTAGCAAAAATTCATCTGGCTGGAATTTCTCTACAAACATGGTGGAAACATGAATAGTTCCCGTAACATCACAACAAATTCCTGGACGGAGCACACCTGACCCTACAGCGCAACAAGCCTGATCATGACCACCTGTGCACACCCTAGTGTCCAGAGGGAGCCCCAACTCATTAGCAAGCTCTTCCTTCACCGGTCCGACAATTGTTCCAGAGGGCACTGGAGTGGAAAACTTTGCTGGATCAATTCCAGCAGCGTCGCAGATCTCTCTGGACCAAGTTAGCGTACGAATATCAAGTGCCATGGTACGCGCAGCCAAAGAATAACTGATCATCCGCCGGCCTGTTAGCTGATAAATGATAAAATCCTCAATGAGAGGTAATTTATCCGCACGATCATATATATCGGTATGTCGTTTGAGCCACATTAATTTGCATACAGAAAAAAAGGTTGCAGGTGCAACACCAGTAATCTCCATGATTCTAGCTTTTCCACCCATTTTTTCTGTGAGCTCTTTCATCTCTTCTTCCCCACGGCAATCGGTATAGATAATTCCGCGTCCGATGATATTATCATCGCGATCCATCGGAATCACCATTTCCCCTAGGGAATCTACACCAAAGGCTTCAATCTTCTGATCAGGGCATTGAGCAGCCGCGTTTTTTATCACCTGTTTGACTGCATTCCAAATGTCATTTCCATCTAACTCGTGATATCCACCTTCCCTTTTGGCTTCATAAGCGCAGTAATCGGTACCGCAGACTTTTCCACTATCATCCATAATCGTAAACTTGCAGCCGCTAGTGCCGATGTCAAGTCCTGCAATTGCCATTTTATTTTCCCCCTTTATTTCATGATCCAATCTACAGCACCGCTGATCCTTTTATACTTTTCATACAGTTCATTGTAGATCGCATGTCGCTTCGGATCGGGTTCATAGGTGCGGCTAAGTTTAACATAGGTTTTTGCCGCATCTTTCAGATCCTTGTGTTTGCCAAGAGCTACACTAGCAAGCATAACACATGCCACGGTTCCGGTTTCGCTATTTTTCAGCGCCTGGAAATTACGCCCCGTCACATCTGCCTTGATCTGCAGCCATACAGGACTTTTGGCTCCGCCGCCCGATGCATGAACATGGCGGATTTCAATTCCTCCACTTTCCAGAATATCGTAAAAATGGCGGATCTCAAAAGCAAGGCCTTCCATTAATCCTTTATAGATATCAATCGGCTTAGTCTCCAATGACAATCCCCAAAAAGATGCTTTCTGCCCTGGTCCCTCCATAGCCCCTGTATCTGCAAAAAATGGTGTAATGAGTAAACCTGTAGGCTCTGGTGATACCATAGCATCCAACATCTGATAAACATCTTTTCCTTGCTCTTTGGCAATTTGTTTTTCCATGCGGCCTAGGTTATCACGGAACCACTGTAAAAGCACACCACCAGCACCAATACCCCAAAAATAAAGGTGTGCATCGGGTAAAGCGTGGGGCACAAAACTAAAATAATGCTGGATCATAAAATCCATGGGGAGCAAATCCCTGGAATAAAAAGTATTGTTTTGGGTTGTACCTGTGCCCTCCATGCAGACATAGTCTTCAACAACGCCAGCACCCAGCGCGCAGCAGGCCTGATCATGACCCCCGGTACAAACAACCGTGTCCGGAGAAAGTCCCAATTCCTGTGCTAAGGCTGGTTTTACAGTACCGACAATCGTACCAGCTGGAACTGGCGTCGAAAACTTCCGGTAATCTATCCCCGCCGCATCCATTACCTCGCGGGACCATGTCATGGTATTGACATCGAGACCCAAAGTCCGCATAGCGGAAGAATATGCAACTTTTCTTTCTCCAGTAAACAGATAGGTGGCAAAGTCCTCCATAAGCAAAATTTTATTCGCCCTATCGACTATGTCACTGTGTTTTTCCATCCACATCAGCTTACACAAAGTATACATGGAGCGGGGTACTGTACCGGTGATCTCTGTCATTCTCTTCTCTCCACCCATCAGACGAACCAATTCCAGACATTCCTCCTGACCCCGACTGTCAGTGTAAATTATCCCTCCTCCAATGATATGATCATCCTTATCCAAAAGTGCCACTGTTTCACCCAAAGTAGTAACTGCAAATGCTTCTACTTTTTCCTCTGGACACTGGGCCGTTGCATTTTTTATCACACGTTTAACGGAATTCCAGACCTCTTCACAATCCAATTCGTGATGACCGCCCTCCCGTTTTGCTTCATAGGGGCAATAATCCTTTCCCAACACATTGCTTTGTTCATCCAGAATGGTAAATTTGCATCCACTGGTACCAATATCGAGTCCTGCTAAAGCCATAAGGGTGACCTCCTCTTATTTCGCAATTTCGTCCCACAGCAGATCGTCCACAATAGAGCCAAGCCTGCGGAACCTCTGATAGAATTTTTCGTATTCCTGATGACGCTGCATGTTGGGCCGATATGTTTTTCCGGCCTTTACATAATTTTTCGCCGCATTTTTTAAGTCTTTATATTTACCAAGTGCGACGCCACTAAGCAATATGCAGCCGATGGTTCCCGCCTCACTATTTTGGAGCGCTGTATATTCACGGCCGGTGATATCTGCTTTCAGCTGCAACCAAACCGGACTTTTCGAGCCCCCACCTGTAGCAAGCACGGAATGGATAGGGATCCCCTGTTCTTCCAGCAAATCAAAAAGCATCCTCTGTCGGAATGAGAGGCTTTCCATCAAACCTTTATAAATATCGGCAGATGTAGTTTCTAAAGTGACACCCAGAAATAGTCCCTGCCGTTGGACTCTACCCAACTGATTATATCCAGCAAAATCTGGAAGGATAACGAGCCCAGATGGTCCCTGGCGTACCTTTTCATCCATATACTGAAAAAAGTCTTTTTGCTGTTCCGCCACAATTTCTTTTTCATATTTCCCTAATTGGTCCCGGTACCACTGCAAGAGCAGACCGCCTACAGACGCTGCATCAAATATGTAGTGTCCCCAGGGAAGAGATCCAGGCAAAAGGCTTAGGTAATTATCCAGCATCAGTTGAGTGGAAATGGGCTGGGGTGAAAAGACAATATTGCATTGACATGTTCCTGTCACATCCAGACAAACTCCGCCCTCAAATATCCCAGAGCCAATGGCACAGCAGGTCTGATCCATGCCTCCAGTACACACTTTCGTCTCCGGCGAAAGGCCTAATGCGTGGGCAAGGGAGGTCTTCACTGTACCCGCAATCGTTCCTCCAGGCGCTACAGGAGAAAACAAGTGTTTATCTATTTCAGCAGCGTCAAACACCTCATCTGACCACTGATAGGTACTAACATCAAGCGCCATGGTCCGTGCCGCAGAGGAATAACTAAGCAGCCGTTTTCCCGTTAAAAAATAAATGAGAAGATCTTCCGTCAACAAAATTTTTTTCGTTCTACTATAAATATCCGTATGGTTTTTTAGCCACATTACTTTATTGATGGTAAAAATGCATCGCGGGACCATACCGGTAACTTCAACAACACGCTCAGCTCCACCTAGCTTTTCTGTGATCTCACCGCATTCTCTTATACCGCGCGTATCTGTACACAGGGTGCCTTTCCCAATAATCTGGTCATTTTCATCCAAGGGAAAAGCACTCTCGCCTAATGTGGTTACAGCAAAAGCCTCTACTGTAACATCAGGACACTGGGCCGTCGAACGGCGAATCACATCTTGGACCGCTTCCCAAATTTCATTTCCATCCAGTTCATGACATCCGCCTTCACGGATCGCTTCATAGGAATGATAGGCAGTTCCAAGAATTTGCCCCTGCTCATCCATAATGGTAAATTTGCAACCACTTGTCCCAACATCAAGTCCTGCCAGTGCCATAAAACCTCACCGCCAATGAAAATATGTAATGACTATATTATATATCCTTAAAAAAAGTAATGCAATCATGTTTAGATAATTAATTCAAACCCGTTAAGTTTTTATATAAAGTGACGAAAAAGCTCTTGTTCGTTTTTGACATCCTCCTCAAAAAGTGAATGAAAAAGCCGCGCATTGTTTGCGCGGCTTTTCTCAAAATTTTTCTTTAGTCATGGATAAACGCATCATGAATTACGTTGAGAGCTTTCTCAGAATCATTGATATCAATCAAGATAGAAATTTTAATTTCACTAGTTGAGATCATCTGAATGTTGATATTGGCCTCGCCTAGCGCTTCAAACATTTTAGAGGCAACTCCAGGATTGGATTGCATTCCAGCACCAACCAAAGAAATCTTGGAGATATTTTCTTCACAGACAATGTCCTCGGCTCCGATGCTCTTCATATGCTCGTGAAGCGCATCCAATGCTGCCTGTTTATGAGAGCGGGAAACTGTAAAGCTGATGTCTTTGGTCCCATGGCGCCCAATGGACTGAAGGATAATATCTACATTAATCTTTTTTGCCGCCAACAAGGAAAATAGCTTAAATGCAATACCCGGCTTATCCGGCAGTCCTACCACCGAAATACGCACCACATCATTATCCCTTGCTACACCTCTAATCAACATCTTTTCCATGCTGACAACCTCCTTTACAATCGTACCCGGTCTTTTCACAAGGCTAGACCGTACCTCAAGGTTTACATTATATTTTTTAGCCATTTCAACGGAACGGTTATGGAGTACCTGAGCCCCTAAAGATGCAAGCTCCAACATTTCGTCAAAGGAAATTTCCTCTAACTTCTGGGCATTTTTCACAATTCGTGGATCAGCTGTATACACACCCTCCACGTCGGTATAGATTTGGCACAAATCCGCATTCAGCGCTGCGGCTAACGCTACGGCGCTGGTATCAGATCCGCCACGTCCCAGAGTGGTAATATCATCGTATCGATTAATCCCCTGGAAGCCTGCCACTACCACAATGTTCTTTTTTGCAAACTCATTTTCGATCCGCTCTTTATTGATTCGACGGATTCTTGCCGCACCATGGGTAGAATCCGTGAGGAATCCTGCCTGCCATCCTGTTAAAGAGACCACCGGACAACCAATCTTTTCGATAGCCATAGCAAGCAACGCAATTGACATCTGCTCGCCACAGGCAAGAAGCATATCCATCTCTCGTTTTGAGGCATTCTCATTGATTTCTGCCGCTTTTTCGATGAGATCATCAGTCGTATCGCCCTGCGCAGAAACGACTACGATGACATTATTCCCTTTCTGATATGTATCGGTGACAATTCTGGCGACATTGAATACCCTTTCGGCATTGGCTACAGAACTGCCGCCAAATTTTTGTACAATCAGACTCATTGCTTTCCCTCCGTCAAATATTAGCTAATATCTGTGTGCCTAGATTATCAATCATCATCTTTTTAATTTCCCAACTCTGATGGCCAAGATGGTCCAACCCTTTTCGTGCTTCCGTTTCAAAGGATTCAGCCATTTTTTCATCAACAATAGCCATTAAGGTGGATCCTGCGCCGCTAATGTAGGCTGCATATGCTCCCAGGTCATAGGCGAGCTGGAACACCTTATCGCCGTCTTTAATTAGCCCTAAACGATAAGGCTGATGGAGCCGGTCCTGTGCTGCAATCCGTAAATTCTGAAATTTTCCACTGTAAAGAGACACCGACATAAGCGCAGCTCGAGAAAGGTTAAAAACCCCATCTTTGTGAGCAATGGTCTGAGGAAGAGCGGCTCTCGCCATCTCTGTACTCATCTCAAAGTCAGGAATAAATGCGAAGAAACGAAGTTTCTCAGTAATCTCCTGTTTTACGCAGTAAACTTTACCCTCATCAATAACCGCCGTGACAAGCCCACCCAAAATTGCTGGTGTGGAATTATCCGGATGTCCTTCCATAACGGCGGCAAAATTCACAAGCTCATCCTGACTCAGCGGGTTTCCCATGAGCTCATTTGCACCAAACAAACCACCTACAATACAAGCGGAACTACTGCCCAGCCCTCTTGTCATTGGTATGTTGTTTTCCTGCTCAATGTGCAACCCGGTAAAGGGTTTTCCGCAAATTTCGAATAGATGCTTGGCAGCTTTATAAACTAGGTTATTTTCTCCTGTAGGGATGACGGTGTGATCTTTCGATTTGATCTCTATCCCGTCGATCTGCTCCATATAAATATAATTGTACAGATTCAGCGCCAGTCCCAAGCTATCAAAGCCCGAGCCAATATTTGCACTGGTAGCTGGAATTCTGATTTTGATCAATCAAGTTCACCTGCTCTATCAAGTTCTTTTTAAGTTGTCTGACCTCTCTTGGACATTAATAATCAAGAACACGGATCCGTCCAAGAACATCGAAACCAGCCGCCTTCAGAGCCTTGATTCCTTCTTCAGCTTTGGCTTCCTTAATAATTCCAGTAACGACTCCGATTTCTCCATCTAAAGAAGCCACCTTCAGCTCCTCAACTTCACCGAATAATTCCTTTGCCTTCTGCAAAGCTTTTTCCTTATTATCGCATTTTATACGTAAGTAAAAAGCAATTTCAGTCTGCAGGTAATCGAGGACGCCATCATCCTCTTCCTCTACCCAGAACGGCGATTTATAAACTCCCCAGTTTTTCACGCAGTCGATAACGTCAGCGACTACCGCCGACGCCGTAGGCAGTTTTCCTGCACCTTTTCCATAGAAGACGACATCTCCGGTGGCATCTCCACGAACTAAAATGCCGTTGAATACATCACTGACGCTGGCAAGCTGGCTTTCATGGGAAACCATGGCAGGGCTAACCATAATGGTTACCTTTCCATTCTCATCCCGTTTGGTACGGCCAATCAACTTAATGACCCCGCCCCAAGCTTCCGCATAGGCAACATCTTCCAAGGTAATCTTGGAAATTCCCTCTGTATAAACATGCTCTGGATAGATATGTTTCCCAAAGGCAATGGAGGCAAGAATGCAAATCTTTCTGCAAGCGTCGATGCCCTCCACATCAGCGGTGGGATCTTTTTCTGCATAACCTAGCTCTTGCGCCAGCTTGAGCGCGTCAGCAAAGGCCATCCCTTCGCGAATCATCTTGGTTAGAATAAAGTTTGTAGTACCGTTTAAAATACCAGCAATCTCGTCAATTTCATTGGCCGCCAAACACTGATTTAGGGGGCGAATAATGGGGATACCACCACCGACACTGGCCTCAAAAAGAAAATTGACATTTCTGGATTTGGCGATTGCCAAAAGCTCTGCTCCTTTTTCCGCTACCAGCTCTTTATTGGAGGTAACTACACTTTTCCCTGCCTCCAGGCAACGCTTCACATATTCAAAAGCTGGATGAAGACCTCCCATTACTTCCACTACAACTTTAACATCCTCGTCATGAACGATGGTATCAAAGTCCTTGATAAACTTATCACTGTAAGAAAGTCCAGGGAAGTCTCTGAGATCTAAAATATATTTGATCTCCATTTCCTTTCCGGCTCGTTTTTCAATGCTTTTCCTGTTCTTGTAAAAAACCTCAACAACACCAGAACCGACTACTCCATGGCCCATGACTGCAATCTGAAACATAACCGCACCTCATCTTTCATTTATTGACCTGATATCCTGCGTACCTCGACGACGCCCTCCAACTGCCGTAGAGTTGTAAATAATTCTTCCCGGCTGACGGTAAGCCCCTCTAAACTTACAGAGATGGAAACCGGCGCAACAGAATCTACCGGTATATTTTGATTAATCGTTAAAATATTAGCACCAACCTGATACAATTCTCCAAGAAGACGAGAGAGGACGCCAGGCTGATCCAAAAGCGCTGCATAAACCGTAATGATATTTTCCGAAACATTGCTGGTGTATTGATATACACAATCTTTGTATTTATAGAAAGCACTGCGGGAAATACCCATCATGCGTGCAGCCTCTGAAGAATTTTTAGCTTGACCGGATGCCAGCAAATGCTTAGCCTGGACCACCTTTAGAAAAATTTCAGGCAGAACCTTGGTATCTACCAAAAGATATTGGGTTGGATTTTCCAAAAAGTCCACCTCCGAAATACGCCTGTTTCGCGAATAAATACACTATACACGGTTAAAACTTTTTTCTCAAACGCAAATAAGGTTAAAAACATTATATAAATCGCAAAATTTCTTTATTTTTTGAAAATACCTCTTTTATTCTTCTAAATTCTTTTATTTTTATAATATTATCTATTTTTTATATAGTTTTTTTCTTTTATATTAAATTAAATTAGATTAAATTTACATGAAATAGGGTAGAATAAAAGAAAAAATCTTGTCCGTCGCTGGACATTTCTATCTTATAATTGTCTCCCGGAGAAAAACAAATTTACCTGTGTATCAGGCTAATCCCTATGGTCAAAATAAATTCAAACGATTATCCGCGCTGCCAGCGCTCAATTTGAGGTGACTAACTTGGACCATCAAAGCCGCGTCAATTTCATCATCAATATTTTATTTTTTATCACAGTCTTTGTTGTGATTTACTTCTGTATTAACTTCGTGGTTCCTTGGTTTCTCCCTTTTATTGTAGGGCTGCTCATTGCTTTCTGTCTCAAACCGATCATCGCTTTTCTGAATGCTAAGCTTCCATTTCCCAAAAAGTTTTGTGCTGCCCTTACAATTTTGCTGGTATTTTCATTGGCTGGTGGAATTCTTTGGTTTGCCGGCACCCGCCTTTTAGTGGAGGCGGGAGAGCTATTTGCTCAATTCCCAGAAATCTACTCTACCAGTTTAGAACCAGTTGTAAGTAAAATTACAGATATGATTTTACAGTTGATGTCTCATTTTTTCCCCAGCACAGCTGATGCCACTATGCGTCTGCTCACCTCAATTTCTGAAAGTTTTGAGACGATCATTTTAAATCTTTCTTCCTCTGCTGTAGAATCCATTACAGAATTTGTAAAAAATATTCCTTCCATGTTGGTCACATTATTCTTTTCTATCATAGCTACCTTTTTTATTAGTATGGACTATACCAACGTGGTCAGTTTTCTGGCCCGTCAGATCCCAAAACGTCACCGTGCCCTTCTATTTGATATCAAAGATTTTCTGGTCCATACAGTTTTGAAAATGATAAAGGCATATCTCATTTTAATGCTAATCACATTTGCAGAGCTTTCCATTGGATTTCTCATCATTGATTTAGATTATGCTCTCCTTATCGCCGCCATGATTGCGCTTTTGGATTTGTTGCCTGTCATCGGTACTGGGGGCATTATGATTCCTTGGATCGCAATTGAACTTTTCCGCCAAAATTATAATCTCGCTCTCGGATTATCCATTATTTATCTTATTGTCACTGTCATTCGAAACATCATAGAACCCAAAATTGTTGGAGATCAAATCGGATTGCATCCAGTTATATCTCTGGCAGCCATTTATTTAGGACTGCGGACAATGGGAGTTATGGGAATGATTTTCATGCCTATTCTCGCTATTCTCATCAAATGGCTCTGCGAAAAGGAACATTTAAAGCTTTACAATAAATAATTTTGTTAGAAATTTGCAAATCCTATTTTTGCCCTTCTCTCATAAATCACATAAATACACAATTTGCATAAAATAAAAGCAGCATCAGACGATGCTGCTTTTATTTTTATTAATCGACTTTCCACCAAGGTTGTCCGGTTTCCTGATTAATGCCATTTTCATCAATATTATCGTCTTCCTGGGCTGTCAGATGTTCAATACAGGTTCCCGGAATATTGCTGGCTTTATAGTAGCCCGTTTCGGTGGAAGGACAATTTTCGGTGGCAATATCACCAGAAACTGTACAAAATTCTCTTGCCACCACCTTGGTGCTCTCCGGGAAGGAGCCGGAACTGCGATTCTCATAGATTTTACTCATAACATTTTTCCAAACAATTGGTGGCGGATAAACGCTGTAATGAATTTCCTGCTGAATGTCATAACCCATCCAGACCACACCTACATATTCCGGGGTCAGTCCAACAAAACACTGGTCCTTATCATCGGTGGTTGTACCAGTCTTACCTGCCACAGTAACCCCATCTAATCTAGCGTTATAGCCAGTGCCGTTGGCACCTGTGACAACACCCTGCATCATCTTGTTGACAATAACAGCAGTTTCTTCACTGAGTACACGAGTCGGTGTTTCTTTATTTTCCAGCACCACATTGCCTTCGCTATCTAACACCTTCGTATAGGAATGTGTTGGAGTAAACAAACCTCCATTGCCGTAAATCTGGTATGCTCCAGCAAGTTCCAGAGGAGATATGCCATCAGTCAAACTGCCGAGGCTCATGGCAGAAAGGGTAATATCCGTATAGATTTTCCCATTTTCCCCTCGGCTGTCCACCAAGCTATACATATCCAGTTTATTCTTCAAGAAGTCAAAGCATGTCCTTGGTCCCAACTGATTGCACACATAAACAGCAGCTGTATTGGTAGATCGACGGATTGCTTCCGCAGTGGTAACATATCCATCTTCACCGCCATAGTAATTATCGTAGTTGACAGGGTTCCAGTTGTCATACTCTGTATGGGTATGCCGTGTGGCGTCAATCATAGTAGACCAAGTCACCAAGTTATTCTCAATCGCTAAACCATAGACCGAAATGGGCTTCATCGTAGAACCATTGGATCGGGTAATTCCCGTGCAGCGGTTCAGTACGCGGGCACCGGTTTTTTCACCACGGCCGCCAACCAACGCTTTTATCGCACCATTATAGTCAATAATCGTAAAAGAGGATTGTGGGGGCTCGGGATTGCGCACTTCTGGGAATGTGCTTTCATCCAGGTAACTTTCCTCCACAGATTTCTGAATAGATTCATCTATTGTCGTATAGATGCGATAGCCGCCGGTATAAAGCTGTTGGGTTGCATAAGACTCCTCATAGCCTTTCTGTTCCATCAAATCATTGATGACCTCATCAATGACATAGTCAACAAAATAGCTCTGAACCTCGCTACGCTCCTCAATATACTCCTCTTTTAGGAAATTAAGTTCCTCTGCTACAGCCGCATCATGTTCGGCTTGGGTAATAGAACCAAGTTCCAGCATCTCATCCAAGATATATTCTTGGCGCACTTTATTTTCTTCAGGGTTATTGAAGGGATTGCGTAGCTCGGGATATTGCGTAATCGCAATAATCGAAGCACACTCCGCCAAAGACAGCTCGCTAACGTCCTTGCCAAAATAAAGGTTTGCTGCTGCTTGAACTCCCTTGACTCCGTTACCTAAAGGGATCACATTAAGATACGCTTCTAGTATTTCTTGTTTTGAGTATTCCTTCTCCAGATTCAGTGCCGTAAAAATTTCTCTAACTTTACGGTCAACACGGACAGCGTCATCTCCCGTCACATTTTTGACCAGCTGCTGGGTAATGGTGGATCCTCCCTGTTTTGTAGGATAAATCTTGACAAACATGTTGACAAACGCGCCCAGTGTTCGCTTCCAATCCACACCCTCATGTTCCATGAATCTAGCATCTTCTGCAGCGATTGCCGCTTTCTGCATATATTCTGGAATTTGTTCGATATCAACCCAGATGCTATTATCGGCACTTTGTAGACGTTGAAGTTCATAAGTCTCTCCCGTCTCCGAATCAGTAGCATAAAGAATCGTCGTATAGTTGAGCTGCAGTTCTCTCAGATCAATGTTAGAATCACGGTCTACATAGTCAAGTACATTGACAGCAAGAACTGTTCCCACAATACAGCCGGTGATTACCATGATAAAAAAGCAGGTCGCCAGCACCTTGCCGATAGTGGAGAAAGTCTTTTTAATCCCTCGGACCACGGGAGAAGACCGCTTCTTCTCCGCTCCCGAAGTTGCTCTGTCGGTCTTATTACGTTTTTCCTTCATTGGCTGGTCTCTCCTCCTTACTAGCCATTTCATTATAACATAAAGCGGACAGAATATGTTAACGAATTTGCGAAAACCTATGGATAAATCTTTCCTCCCAGCGCATAGCTCCATCCAGTATTGTCAACACTAAGATTATACAATGCTTGTCCGCCTCAATATAACTGTGTGGACGAATTCTGGAGGTTCTTTTATGGGAAAAACAGTTGCATATATAGGTTGCATTCTCATGGTACTCTTAACAGCGGCCTTGGCCACCATCTTTTTTATTGAACATGGTAGTAAACCGGAACCTGCTCTGGTTGCAGAATCCTCTGTGCCTATTGGGGATTATCAATATGTACTCAGGGATTATGGTGGCAAGCTAGCCGTTTTTGAAGCAGACAGTGTAACTCCAGATATTGTATTTGATGTATATATCAAAAATCTCCCTGAATTTGATATTAAAGAATTACAGACCGGAGTCTATGCTAGAGATACAGAAGAGCTTAACCGGCTCATAGAAGACTACATCAGTTAGCCTGTTTATAGTATGCACATTTTTTCTCTTGTTTAACGGATTCTATTCCTAAAGAAACAGAATGTCAATGGTTTCAGCAAAAACTTAAAAAAGCCTTCATATTTTTATCAGGGAAATTTCACAAATTTAGACAAAACAATTACAGCATTTCTTCTAAATTTTAACCTTTTTGACATTGCATTTTCTTCTTGCTTTCACTATAATGAAGGAACGACTAAAAGCCGATCCTCGTGTTCGGCAGAAGGAGATTCGCAATGGGTTTTACCTTCGCACATAATAATATTAATGTGATGGATCTAGAGCAAAGTCTTGCTTTCTACAAGGAGGCCCTTGGTCTAACCGAATGTCGGCGAAAAGAGGCCAAAGATGGCAGTTTTATTTTAGTTTATCTTACAGACGGTAGTTCCCGTCATACCCTGGAACTCACTTGGCTGCGGGATCGCAATGATCCTTATGACCTGGGAGACAATGAATTCCATCTTGCTTTTACCACTGATGACTTTGAAGCTGCACATGCCCTCCATAAAAAAATGGGATGTATCTGCTACGAAAATTCTGCTATGGGCATTTATTTTATTTCCGATCCCGATGGATACTGGCTCGAAATTATTCCAAGTAAAAATAATAAAAGCAGCCGCTAATATAGCGGCTGCTTTTATTATGGGTTGACAAATTAATAAAAAGCGGCTATACTTTTGTTATTAACTTTTAAAATAAACATTTAAAAGTATGTTTTAAAATGTGAGGAAACAAAATGGCTCTAATCGACCTACATATACATTCTCAATATAGCAACGATGGCGAATATTCCCCACAAGAACTTATGTCTATGTGCGCCCATTCTTCTCTCAAAGTTGTTGCCATTGCTGATCACAATTGTATCGATGCTATTGATGAAAGCCGAAAATTGGCCCAGGAGTACGGCCTTACTCTGATTCCAGCCATTGAATTAGACTGTACCTACGCTGACGTTAACCTTCATCTCTTAGGCTACTATATTGAACCCGATAAAAGCATCTTTGATCCCGTTAAAAATAGCATCATCACTCAGGAACAAAAGACATGCCAAAAAAGGATGGCTTTGATCCGAGGGGCCGGTATTGATTTTGATCAAGAGTTTGCCAATTCTCTTGCCCGCAATGGCGTTGTCACTAGCGAAATGATTGCCGAAGCAGCGCTGGCGTTAGATAAAAATAGAAATAATCCATATCTTTCCCCCTATTATCCCGGTGGATCTCGCAGCGATAATCCTTTTGTTAATTTTTATTGGGATTATTGTGCGCAGGGAAAGCCTTTCTTTGTACCAGTCACCTATATGAGTCTCCATGACGCCTGTACGCTTATTAGGAAAACTGGAGGAGTACCCGTTTTGGCTCACCCAGGCAACAATATTAAAGAAAATGAAGAGCTTTTGCAGAATATTTTTCAAGAAGATGTGTGCGGCATGGAAGTTTTTAGTAGCTATCATAATCAGGCTCAGACTGATTTCTATCTCCGGTGGTCACAGCAGCTAGGGGTTATTCCCACCTGTGGTAGCGATTTTCATGGTAAAACAAAACCTAGCATCACTCTCGGCAGTATTGACTGCCAAGAACAGGCAGAAGAAATCTGCTATGCATTACAAAAAGCACGAAGATAAAGGAGCTGTTCCCATGCTACATCAGGCGGGAAAACCCGAACTCATAAAAAAAATGAATATCGAGCTAATTTATCAAACTCTCATTGCCTTGGGTAGCGCTACCCGTGGTGAAATAGCGGAAGCGACCCACATGAGTGTCACAACAGTACGCAGCTTGCTGGAAGAATTAGTCACATTGGGAGAAATTGTAGAGAGTGACTTAGATGTTTCTAGTGGAGGAAGGCGTCCGCAACGATATATCCTCTCCCCTAACCGCAACCGTGTCCTTGTTCTCTATCTGGAGGAAGATCGTCTTTATTTTCGCGTCAACAAACTAAATGGAGAAATTCTCGAAGAAAATAGTGTTGCTATTATGCCAAAAAGCGCAGAAGCTGATGCCGTCCGGTTTGCCTCCAAATGCAAAGAACTTTGGAATGTTTCAGCTATAGGCCTGGGTGTCCCTGGTGTCGTGGAAAAAAGCGGATTTTTAGTGGACAACGGCTGGGGTCGATGGACTATCAACGACATCGGAAAACAAATGCAACATGCCTTAAATCTCCCAATGCTGTTAGAAAATGATCTCAATGCTGTTGCCCTGGGCTTCTGCCGTCAATACATTCACCAGCATCCCCAATACCAAATGGAACAGATGAATGTAGCTTATATTTATCTAGATCGTATCTGCAGCGGGTCTGGCATCATCGCAGGAGGTAAAATTGTACGGGGTGATAAAGGTTTTGGCGGCGAATTGGGATATCTACCGATGGGCGGCGGCATGACACTAGATCAAGCGATTGCCTCAGTAGAAAGCAGTGATGATAAGGCCAAATATATCGCGCAGGCCATTGCTGCTGTTAACTGTGTGGTCAATCCCTCTTTGGTTGTCGTCAGTGGCAACATTCTTAAAGACTGCCGTATTCAACTCGATCAAATTCGGCAACACGCCCAGCAGCAAATCCCCCAGCGAATGCTGCCAGATATCCTATATCCTGACAGCTTCCGTAATGATTATCTCACAGGGTTATCTTATCTGACAATCCAAATGCTCCTTCCACTGCTTCCGATGAAGGATGAACCTCAATAAGGAAGATTAAAACATACCACTGACAGAAAGGACAGATACAGTTGGATATCAAGAAAAAAGAAGTATTGCTGATTACTATTATTTATCTCTCTTTTATCAGTTTAGGTCTTCCTGATGGAATTCTCGGTGTTGCCTGGCCCTCGATACGTGTAGAAATGGGGCTTCCCCTGGAAAGTGTGGGGATTCTCACTACTTTGCTTTTGTGTTTATCGGCCTTTTCCAGTGTGATAAGCGGTCGAATTCTTCGCCGTTTTGGAACTGGAGCCGTCACTTTCGTAAGTTGTATGATGACAGGTCTAGGGCTGCTTGGATTCTCCCTTTCTCCTAGCTTTGGATGGCTGATTGTCTGCGTGATTCCCCTGGGATTTGGGCAGGGCGCTGTAGATTCAGGGCTTAACCGTTATGTAGCAGATCACTACACCTCCCGACACATGAACTGGTTGCATTGCTTTTGGGGTTTAGGAGCTTCAGTTGGTCCTATCATCATTTCTAGTGCGCTTTCATGGAGCGGCTCCTGGAGAGGCGGCTATCAAATGGTATCCTCTATTCAGCTGACACTTGCTGTCATCCTGTTTGTCAGTGTGATCGCTAAGCTTTGGCAGGATAAAATTCAAAAAGGCCAGCCATCGAGTAATACAAAAGATCCTTCTCATAAAGCCAAAGTTTTTGGAAGGCTCGCACCAACACTTGGCGTTCTGCTCTTCTTTCTCTACGCCGGAATGGAATTTACTGTAGGTGTCTGGGTCAATAGTGTTTTGGTAGAGTCTCGAGGAATTCCTGTAGCTATCGCCGCTCTCTGTGTCACTCTCTACTATGGCGGTATAATGGTTGGACGTTTTCTTTGCGGCATTGTTGTCAACAAAATGGGAAATCTACGTATGATCCGCCTTGGACTGACTTTCGCAGTTGCTGGGGCTTTGATTCTTTGGTTCGTTCCGATGTCCTGGGGCGCCTTGATAGGAACCACGATGATCGGCGTGGGAATAGGGCCTGTTTATCCCTGTCTGATGCATGAAACTCCCATCCGTTTCGAGAAGAGTGTCAGTGATAAACTGATCGGTTATCAAGTAGGCGCCGCTTGTCTGGGCGGCTCCGTCCTTTCGTCAGCTTTGGGGGTGTTTCTCTCGTGGTTCTCCCTGGAACTTTTCTTCCCAGTGGTCGTTTTACTTCTTATCATCAACTTTTCTGTCAGTGAACTATTGGAAAAGAAGGCGACCCATCCTACTGATTTTGTATCTACTAAAATATAAAACACAGACAGGGCGCTGTTATATGACGGCGCCCTGTCTGTGTTTTATATTCGACTCAAGTCCTGTTTCTTTTTTGACACACCATATTGGTCTGTAAACTTACAGGGGTAATCATTACAGGAAGTACAAGCCTTGACGTGACGTCTACGCGCGCAGTTGCGCATCTCGCACCCGGCGCACATCTTTTCAGGAACGATATCGGATTGACACCCTCCACATCTCATCTCCTCTTTCTCAAAAACGCAGTCCACTGTTGAATATTCTCGGGCAGTTCTCTCCATCAGCGCCTTATCTCCTGTGTGAAACGCAATATAAAGCGGACATTCATTACATTGAAGACCACAATATCCTGTAGAGTTCATCATTTCTCCTCCATCTGGACCAAAAAGCCCATAAGGTTATCTACCGTTAAATAAAGATCTTCTCTGCTTCTTTCTTTAAGCTTCTCAAAAGGGGCTGCAATTCGGTTGATGCTAAAAATTCCAGATACCCCTTGAGTGTAGACTTCTTCTAAATTATCTCCAATATCCCCCACAATTGCCACAAGTGGGATGCCTAAGGTTTGCGCTCGTTTGGCAGTACCTATCACTACTTTGCCTCGCAGGCTTTGCCCATCAATTTTGCCCTCACCAGTGAGAATCAAATCTGCTCCAGATGCCTGACGGTCAAAATTCACAGTATCAAGAACCGTATCAATTCCCATTTGAAGCCGTGCATCAAAAAAGGCTGCCATGCCTCCACCCATGCCGCCCGCTGCTCCTGCTCCAGGTAATTCTACAATATCTTTTCCCAGGTCCCGCAAAATGATTTTTCCAAGATGGGCGAGTCCCAGATCAAGACGGAAGACCATTTCTGTATCCGCCCCCTTTTGTGGACCAAAAACTGCCGCAGCACCTGTAGTTCCACAGAGAGGATTATCAATGTCGCACATGGTAACGATTTCTACTCCAGAAAAGAGTTTTTTAGCTGCGGAAATATCAATGTGGGCAATGTCTCCCAGTGTCTCGCCTACGGGCACAAACGCAATTCCTTCTTTGTTATAAAAACGTACCCCTGCGGCTGCCGCAGCCCCACATCCCCCGTCATTGGTAGCGCTTCCGCCAAGGCCTACAATAATTTTTTTGCAGCCCTGCTGTACGGCATGGCAAAGGAGTTGTCCCACTCCGTAAGTAGTGGTTTTCTCTGGATTTTTGCGATCTCCTACTAGGGGCAGGCCGGCACATGCTGCCATTTCAATAACCGCCGTATCCTTCCCTATCTTTCCGTAAAATCCGGTCATCTCCTTAAAATAAGGTCCTTTGACATTGATCGAGATTTTTTCTCCTCCCATAGCCGCCAGAAAGCAATCGACACTTCCCTCTCCTCCGTCGGCCACCGGAATGGATATGATCTGCGCCTCTGGGAAGTGCCTGCGGATTGCCCTTTCCATCAGTTCACATATTTCTGTAGAAGTCATTGTGCCCTTAAAAGAGTCGGGAACTAGAACGAATTTTTTCATGCCAGCTTTCCTTTCCCATTTTTCTCCATTGTAAAACAGAGGTGTTCAGTTGTAAAGTTTAAAATTTTGAAATGCGGCGGGAACATGGCTCTCACTAAAAGCAAAAGAGGCAAGCTATCATTTCAATATAGCTTGCCTCTTTTGCTTCATTAGAGTTCTCACTTACAAACGCTTTTTCTCCACTTTAAAGCCTTCACCAAATACTTCTGAAGTATCCAGCGCGATAATAAATGCATTGGGGTCGCTTTCCAACGTGATTTGTTTAAGCCTATAAAACTGATTTGGACGGACAGCGCACATGATGATCTTCTTTGGATCCCCTGTATATGCGCCCTCTCCTGCTAACAGTGTTACACCGCGGTCGAGGCCTTCCAGGATAGTTTGTGCCACCTGATCCGGTATATCGGACACCACCATGACCATTTTGCCCCGATCCATCCCATAAAGTACAACATCAATCATTACTGAACTAGAAAAAATGCACACCGCACCATAAAGAGCCGATTCCATACCCCCATAGACAGCTGCTGCAATCAAAAGCACCACGCAATCGATCAATAGCATCAATCTTCCCATCTGCATATGAGGCCATCTTCTTTGCAAGAGTCGGGCTACAATATCGGTGCCACCAGTGGTAGATCCCCTCATGAAAATGATGCCGAGACCAATACCTAAAATAACGCCGCCTGCCAGGGAGGCCATTACCATGTCTCCGGTAAAAACTGGCATACCTCTGGTAACAACATCGATCATCAAGGTAGAAAGCCCCACAGTGATCAATGTGCGCAAGGTAAATCGTCTGCCAATAAAGCGAAATCCCAGCAGAAGTAAAGGAACGTTGATCAAAAACGATAAAGCTCCGATAGGTAAACCCGTCAAATAGCTAATTACGGTTGCAAGTCCGGTTACACCGCCCGGTGCGATCTCATTGGGAGCTGTAAAAATATGGACAGCAATTGCATATAAAAAGGTCCCGATTATGTCACTACAGACGTCAAGCAAGAGATGTATCTTTTTATTGCCACTATTTAAGATCGCATGCATGAGAAAGTCTCCTTATCGGGCCCAAAACTTTTTATTGGTTGTCTTCCGTGTTTCTGTCTTTCTCTGTCTGTGCATCTAATCCAGATGATATGATGTCAAAAAGCTGTATAATACGATCCAGTTCTCCCTTGAGGTACAAATAGCCAAACAGGGCTTCTACTCCGGTAGCCCTTCTATATTCACAAGGATCCGCGTTTTTCGGTACGGTAGAAGAATGACTATTTCTTCCCCGCTTCAGGATAGAAAGCTCTTCTTCACTCAATATGGGCTCAATCAGCTCATATCCCAATGACTGCGCCGATGCCCGTACCCTAGAAACGGACATTTTATGCAATTTATAAACCGGCGCATTAGGAGTTCTCTGCAACAGCTGTTCTCGTACCATAAGTTCATAAACAGCGTCTCCTACAAATGCTAAACTAATGGGGCCTAACTGTTTCGGATTCATTGGTGTCGATAATAAGTCTAACGTAAGCATTCTCCTTTTCGCTTCTAACGGACATAATCAAATTCTAGATCATAGATACTTACAGTGTCTCCCTCTTGTACTCCCATTTCCTCCAACTTATTGATGATACCGCTTTCTCTCAGAACCCTCTGGAAATATTGGAGGGACTCATAATCGTCCATATTTACTGTGGACAAAATCGGAATCAGCCACTCAGCTTCCACCTCAAAAATTCCCTCGCGTTTACGAACTTCGAACTTGTCCCGTCCAGTGGGTGCAAAAATTTCCATTGGGAGCGGCTCTGGTTCATAGCGAAGAATTGGAGGCAGTTGATCCAACTGCGCAGCCACCTCATTTATCAGCGCATCCACGCCAGTGCGGGTAGCCGCAGAAATTGGGAAAAAGGGAATTTGTTTTTTCTCTATATACTGGCGAAAAGCCGCAATCTGTTCCTCGTTAGCCAAATCGCATTTATTGGCGGCCACTATTTGTGGGCGTTTTGCAAGTTCTTCATCAAAATTTTTAAGCTCTTGGTTAATCTTTTCAAAGTCTTCGATGGGATCTCTTCCCTCAATACCCGAAACATCCACTAAATGGACAATGAGCCTGCAACGTTCTACATGACGTAGGAACTCGTGCCCCAGCCCTATTCCCTCGCTGGCCCCTTCAATCAGGCCTGGAATATCTGCCATAACAAAGGACTTTTCTTCATCAACCCGCACAACACCTAAAACTGGTGTCAGCGTCGTAAAATGATAATTGGCAATTTGGGGTTTTGCCTCACTGACCACCGAAATCAAAGATGATTTTCCCACATTTGGAAATCCTACCAATCCGACATCTGCCAGAAGCTTGAGTTCCAGTGTCAACTCAAAGCATTCTCCCGGCATGCCAGGTTTTGAAAAGCGAGGGATTTGTCGGGTGGGAGTCGCAAAATGTTGATTTCCCCAACCGCCTTTTCCTCCTTTGGCGACGACAACTGGTTCTTTGGTGGATAGATCCGCCATGATGCGTCCCGAGTTTGCTTCTTTGATTACTGTACCCAAAGGTACCTTAATAACCAAGGGTTCGGCGCTTTTCCCTGTACACCGCTTCTTTGATCCAGGCTCACCATTGGGCGCTACATAGTTCTTACGATACTTAAAATCCACTAACGTGGAAAGATTCGTATCCGCCTGAAAGACAATATCACCGCCTCGACCTCCGTCACCGCCATCAGGTCCACCGGCTGCCACATACTTCTCCCTATGAAAAGAAACTGCACCGTTTCCGCCATTTCCTGCCTTAACCTTGATTTTTACTTTGTCGATAAACATTGCTCTCCACTGCCATTTCTCCGCGCAAAGGCGTTCTTGCTATTTTGTGCGCGGCCAAAACAGCAAGAGAAGCTCTAGATTTATTGTACCACCCAGCCAGGTGGACATACAAGTATAGGATGAAAAAGTAAACCTTTCATTCTCTTTTCTTCCAATTCTAGACGTATTCCTTTTATTTGATCTATAATAAAAAATCCCGGACAAAAGCCCGGGATTTTTGCATCTGTTGCTGTGAACTTATGCCTCTACGGGATAGACGCTGACCTTTTTACGGTCGCGGCCCAGGCGCTCAAATTTAACCTTGCCGCTTACGGTTGCAAACAGTGTATCATCACTGCCGCGGCCAACGTTTTCACCAGCATGGATATGGGTACCTCTCTGGCGAACCAAAATGTTTCCTGCCAGAACAAACTGACCGTCACCACGTTTTACACCCAGTCTTTTGGACTCGGAATCACGGCCGTTCTTTGTGGAACCGACACCTTTTTTATGAGCAAAAAATTGCAGGCTAATCTTCAGCATTGCATTACACCTCCGAAACATTGATTGAAATTGTGTTTGGATATGCTTCCGATAGCAGGTTGAGTTGGAGCAAAAAGGCTCTCATAAAATCCTCAGCTCGCTGATCAGGAGCCATGAGTTTCAGTGAAATCCAATTTTCTTCTACCTTGACCTGCGCTTTAGCACCTACGACTTCCGTAATGCCATTAGCCGTCAGTTGTAGAGCGGAGGAAACTCCAGCGCAAACGATGTCTTCCCCTGCGTTGGCAAAGCCAGCATGTCCAGAGACATCAAACGCAACAAGTTTTCCATCCTTTTGGGTAAACTTTGCAGTTACCATTCTTATGCGTTAATAGACTGAATCTCAACTTTGGTATAGGGCTGTCTATGACCCATTTTGCGCTTGGAATCCTTTTTAGGACGATAGGTAAGTACTGTAACCTTCTTGCCCTTGCCGTTTTTCAGGACTTTTGCAGTTACTTTTGCGCCTTCCACAGTGGGGGTACCTACTACGATACCGTCGTCTTTTCCAACAGCACAAACTTTGTCAAACTCAACTACTGCGTCGACGTCAGCCTGCAGCTTTTCGATGAAAACAACATCACCCTCACTGACGCGATACTGTTTTCCACCAGTCTCGATAATTGCGTACATAGATGTATCCTCTTTCTTTAGTCTCGCTACTACTAAGGCGGGGATAAGCCCACTTTGTGCCCAGAGTATGCGGCATTACATATCATACCAAACTCCTGGCAATAAGTCAAGCATTTTTCATTCTCATCCATCGTTTTTGTAGCCTTCAGAGCGATTTTCTTTTTCCGTACCAGCAGATGCCGGAAACCAGATTTGTCTCCTCCGCTTCCCGCTAATTTATTTGCGTGCAGCACGTTCTTTTGCCGCCGTCAGCGTATTTTTCATCAGCATAGAGATGGTCATCGGTCCTACGCCGCCCGGAACAGGAGTTAAATATCCAGCGACTTCCTTTACATTTTCAAAATCCACATCACCACAAAGTTTCCCGTTCTCATCTCGATCCATGCCCACATCAATGACAATAGCTCCAGGCTTTACCATATCTGCCTTGACAAATTTGGCGATTCCGACTGCTGCAATCAAAATATCCGCCCTGCGGCAGACCTCAGGCAGGTTCTTCGTCCGGGAATGGCAGATGGTGACGGTAGCATTCTTATGAAGCATCAGCATTGCCATTGGCTTTCCAACAATGTTGGAACGCCCAATGACCACACATTCCATTCCTGTCACATCCACACCGATGGAATCGATCAGCTCTACAATTCCGGCAGGAGTGCAAGGCAAAAAGCTGTAGTTGCCGATCATAATTTTTCCCACATTCTGTTCATGGAAAGCATCCACATCCTTTTTAGGAGAAATAGCTTCAATGACCGCCTTTTCATCGATGTGCTTTGGCAAAGGTAGCTGGACCAGAATCCCATCAATCTCCTCACGGCTGTTGAGTTCTTTCACAAGCTTTACCAGTTCCTCTTGGGTAGTTTCAGCGGAAAGCGCGTGTTCTTCCGAATAGAAACCTACCTCCGCGCATGCTTTCTTTTTATTGTTGACATAAACTCTGGAAGCAGGATCATCTCCTACAATCACTACCGCCAATCCTGGGGTAATACCTGTCTTTTCTTTCAGATCTTTTGTCTCGACTGCAATCTTCTCTCGGGTCTGCTGAGAGACCGCCTTCCCATCAATAATTACAGCACTATTCGCCATCAGTTTCTTCCTCCTCATGTTTGTCTTGTTCTTTCTCTTCTTCTACTATTTCTTCGGATTTATCCGCTTCGCCCTCTTGGCTATCATCTTTAGAGGCGCTATTTTCTTCTGATAGGATGATGCCAATTGATGCGTCGTTAGTACCTGCCTTCTTCACCAGTTTTTTATATGCTTTATAGCCATGAGCCAAAATATATTGAGACTCTGAAGTATTGACATAAAGCGTCTCTTGGCTATCGATCCCAGACTTTCTCAGACGATAGCGAGTATAAATCCATATAGCCAGCGCAGCCAATACAAAAAGCGCGGCTAACAGCTGGGAAATACGAATGCGCCCTAACATCAGACTATCTGTCCGCAGTCCCTCGATGACAAAGCGTCCTGCTCCATACCACATACTGTAGAACAGGAATATTTCTCCATCAAACCGGCGATGCTTGACATAAAAATGGAGCAAAACAAAACCTAAAATACACCAAAGGGATTCGTATAAAAAGCAGGGATGAACCATGCCGGTAGGATCGATCTGCATCCCTTGTGCGGTCAATTGGTCCAAATGTTGTGTCAGGTAGTTTTCTATGGTAGGGCTGGTCATTCCCCAGGGTAAGGTGGTATTGCAGCCAAAAGCCTCAACATTGACAAAGTTACCCCAACGTCCAATGCCCTGGCCGATGAGAAATCCGAGAGACACCAGGTCAAGAGTAGGCAGCAGCTTTACTCCGCGTATTTTGCAGGCGATAGCGCCGAAAATCACTGCACCAATAAGTCCACCATAGATACCCATACCGCCTTCCCAAGTCTTAAAAATGCTAAGTAGGTCATCTTTATAAATATCCCAGGAAAATACGACGTAATAAAGTCTTGCGCATATTACGCCACCAATGAGGCCGATAATAACAACGTCAATAAGCCTGTCCAAATCCAGGCCAAACTTTTTGCATCGATAGGAAGCGTATAAAACAGCCAATAAAAATCCGGCGGCAATAATGATACCGTACCAGTAAATAGAAAAATTCCCGATCTGAAAAGCTACGTTATTAAAAGAAAAATGCAGTCCAAGCCCTGGAAAATCCACGATCTGCTGCATATGTACAGCTCCTTTCCCTGCGCGGGAATCTTCCCGCGCGTCTCTTATAAAACTGAAAATGAATCCTCTTTCACGATCAATACGCTAATTTCCAGTCGTATTCACAATAGAAACTGTGCCATATGATTCACACAGCATGTTCATAAAGCGCTCATTTGCTTCTTCATAAGTCATATTGGCAACCATTTCTACAATATCATAGATGCCACAACCACCAAAATGGGCCGTAACCATTGCGGAACTGAGGATTTCTACACTTTCAAAAGCCCGGACATAGCGGCCATAAACACAGCGCTTACTGCGCTCAAACTCCTCCTTGGGGAGTCCTGTTTTCTTCATCTCCGCAATACTTTCGCAAAGTCTTCTATATACTTCATCAGGATTTTCCGATTCGCCGGAAAAGATGGAGCAGAGATACCCTTCTCCAGAAAAAACTTCTGTTCCAAATGTCTGGTTAATCAGACCTGCATCATAAAGCTCTCTATATGTTTGTGAGCTTTCTCCCGCGACCACATCCAAGATCACTTCGTTGAGTAGATCTCCTTTCATAAAGCCCGCTCTGTCATCTGGAGTTTCCTTGAATCCGATACTAAACAAAGGCGTTGCCACGTCCAGCTTTTGCACATGCCGTTTGGACAGGATCTCCTTCGGTTCTATCACCGGTGCATTTTCAATCTGGATTTCTGGAGCTGTCGGAAGCATTCTATCGCAGCATTCTAGTACTGTATCAATATCAAAGTTACCTGCAATAGCAAGCACCATGTTGCGCAGGTTATAGAAGGTATTGTAACAGCTATAAAGGGTATCTGCTGTAATTTCAGCAATAGATTCCACCGTTCCCGCAATGTCAATCTTGACTGGATGATTTTGATACAAGCTTTCCAGCATATTAAATAGCACCCGCCAGTCGGGGCTATCGTCATACATTTTGATCTCCTGACCAATAATACCCTGCTCTTTCTCTACTGATTCCTTGGTGAAATAGGGACGGGTTACCAGATCCAAAAGGATTTCCAGAGAAGGTTTAAAATTCTGAGTGCAGGAGAAAAGATAGCAAGTTTTATCAAAAGAGGTAAATGCATTGGCGGATGCACCCGTCTTCGCATATTTTGCAAAGGCATCCCCGTCCTCTTTCTCAAACATTTTATGTTCCAAAAAGTGGGCGACGCCCGCCGGTACAGTAGTAAAAGGAGCATCCGGCGCAGTTTTAAAGGTGTTATTGATGGAGCCAAAATTGGTTCCAAACAAGGCATAGGCGCTGGAATAACCTTGCAACGGATACAAAAGCAGGGTCAAACCACTTTTATGCTGAATTTTTGTATAGGACTCACCCAGACGTTCGTTTTTGATAATCTCCCTATTCATGGTCTTCCGCTCCCCTTCCAGTAAGGTAATAAACAGTATCAAGCTGCACCTGGCTTGCCGCTTCAACTACTTCCTCCCGGGTTACCTTGTCAATCATATCGGCTTCCTCTTGGGGAGATCGGTATTCTCCTGTGATAATTTGGCCCAGATACCATCCTTCAATTCCTGCCAAGGAATCCCCAATATGGTCAAAGGAATTGCGCAGACTTAATTTCGCAGCGTTAAATTCTTCTTGGGTGTATTCGTTTTTCTTCATAATGTCTAGCTGCTTTAAGATCTCGTCATATGCTTTTTGCCTATTCTGGTCTTCAATTCCGCAATCAACCATCACAGTACCCTTGGCTCTATCAAACCGGGCAGCGCAGTAATAACAAAGGCTTAGCTTTTCCCTGACGTTGATAAACAAACGTGAAAACGGAGTCCCTCCGTAAATTGCCACCATCAGCCTTGCGGCAGCAATTTTTTTCTGGTCGCCACTGATACCGGTAGTAAAGCCTAACACCATCTTCGCTTGGGTTACATCCAATTGATCTGTAACTTGTTTGACCTCTCCCCCGCTTGCTTTTACCCGCATCTCTGGCAGGGCAGTTCCTCCACGCTGGATCTTTGAAAAAGCATGAGAAAAGATGCTTTCCGCTACAGCAGGGTCTCCTGCGCCACAGAAAAGTATCTCTACCTGTGCTGTTGCGAGTAAGCGCTGATAGGCTGCATATGCGGTTTCTGGCGTTATTTTTTCAGCCATTTCCTCACTGCCATAACGTCCCACACCAGCCGGTTCTCCAGCAAACATAATCTGGGTACAACGGTTAATGGCATAGCTTCGTTTTTCGTTAATTTCCGCCTGGATGGATGCAATCAAATATTTCTTTTCCAGCTCGACATCTGTAGGATCGAAATGGCCATCCACCAATTTAGGCTCCAGCAAGAGACCACAAAGCAGTTCACAACACGCTTTGATAATCTGCTCGTTCTCCATAGTAAAGCGATCGTCCAAGCTCTGGACGGACAGGTTAATGATTTGATCGTCGCCGACTTTTCGCACATCAGCATCCAACGCCGCTCCATAGAGAGAGGCCAACCGTCGATTTAGTTCGGTAAAATCAGGACAGCCTGCATAACCTTTGCGCAGAATAAACGGTACGATAGCGTTCTGGGCCGCGGTTTCATGATGAAGGGTGGTGATTAGATTGACAGAAATACGGTTTGATTTAAACTTTTCATCGCGTACAGCGTTAAAAAACACTCGGTCTAGGAGTTTCGTCCTTTTCAAGGTCTGCTCCATCTTTTCTATCTCCTCCAACTGGATTTACGGGCAAAGCTCGCATTTCTTTTCTATCATACTATTTTTCCCAAAGATTATCAATTGCTTTTGCCCTCGTTCATTTTTTGTTTACGAGGTGCGATAGTTGGATATAACACCGGAAACAATGCTCCTCTACCGCTTGCAGGCTGTTCGTCCGAGGAGAGAATCAATCGGATACCCACAGGACGTCGGGGAGGAAGCTTCTTTGGTGGTCTGATCGTTACCCAGGAATCCAAATTGGATAGTAGGGCCAAGCGATATTTTCGGAAGTGCGCCTGGGCAAATCTCATAGCGCTATCTGAATACGGAACGCCACCTAGAAAGTAATTACTGTTCATTTCATGATCATCCTTTCACCGAAAGAGATTCATGAAATAGTTTTCCATTTTTCACCGCTTTCATACAAGAGGAAATAAGAAGCAGCTGCCCCCAAAAGGTAGCTGCTTCTTATTGTATTAGTACATTTCTTCTCTTTTTTTCCGAATACGACGCACTACATTAATGACAATTGAAGCCACAATACAAAGAACTAAAAACACAGGGATAATCCACTGATTTGCTCCCTCATTGGTGCTCATGATATCGGTCCAAAGCTTGTCCATCAGACGGTTTGCGTCATCCGGCAGACTTAAAAAGGTCTCGGTATTTTCCAGTATCTCATCAGACGGATAAGCGATAGGATTATTTTTTACTTCATCATCTAACAGTTCCATGGCACCGTCATTAGGTGTGGAGTAGCCGATGTATTCACAGTTAGCCAATCCTACTTCCGGTTCGCAGAGAAAATTAATGTACATCTCCGCCGCTTCCTTCTGTTGGCTGCCTTTTGGAATACAAATGGCATCTACAAAGCGATTGGTTCCTTCCTTCGGGAAGGCAAAAGCTAAATCTGGATTATCGGCAATCATGGTAATAGCATCCCCAGCATAATACGGAGCCAACGCCGCCTCCCCTGCCTGCATCTTGTCAAAGATCTCATCCATAACATAGGCCTGTACTAGAGGCTTTTGCTCTTTGAGACTTTCAGCAGCCTTTTCCAACTCGTCTGCATTGCCGGAGTTAAAGGAATAGCCCAGACGTTTCTGTGCAATAGCAAAAGCGTCTCTGGAATTGGCAAACATCAAAATGTCCCCCATATACCGAGCATCCCAAAGAATATCCCAGCTATCCACATCGCCATCCACCATGGTAGTATTGTAGATGATCCCTACAGTTCCCCAGGTATATGGTACAGAATATGCATTGTCTGGGTCATAAGCCGGATTGACAAATTGTTCATTAATATGCTGAAAGTTGGGGATATTCTCAAAATTAAGCGGTTCCAGCATATCTTCCTTGACCATCCGGCCGATCATATAATCAGAGGGGATAATAATATCATAACTAGCACCGCCGCTTTTTAACTTGGCGTAGAGTTCCTCATTAGAAGCATAGGTTGAGTAGTTTACTTTGATCCCGGTTAGTTCCTCGAACTCCTTGTTGACATTGATTGTCCCTTCTTCAGCACCATCAGAAATATATTCACCCCAGTTGTAAACGTTGATCGAAATGTTCTGGCCCTGGAATTTCTGATAGTAGCCCTCGTCCTCCACCTCAATTTGCGCGAAAGCGGGGAGCGTAAAGGTGATAAGCAGTAAAATTATAGAACATAGCGAGAGAACTCTTTTCACAGGCTCACCTCCCGGCGAACCTTTTTCTCTTTTTTCAAATCTTTGAAATTGACAATAAGAAGTGTGGCCAAAACTACAATAAAGATTATTGTAGATAGCGCGTTAATTTCTGGGCTTACCTTTCTCCGGGTCATGGAAAAGATGGTGACCGGAAGTGTCTGTGATGTGGGTCCGGTGGTAAAATAGCTAATAACAAAGTCATCCAAAGAAAAGGTGAAGGCCATCAGCATTCCTGAAATAATGCCTGGCAGGATTTCTGGAAAAATCACCTTACGAAAAGCCAGGAAGGGTGTGCATCCTAAGTCTAAAGCTGCCTCATAGACAAAATTATCCATCTGCCTTAGCTTTGGAAGCACATTGAGGATGACGTATGGTAGTCCAAAAGTAATATGTGCAATAATCAAGGTGGTAAATCCAAATTCCAGTTTCAGAAAGACAAACAGCAGCATCATGGATACGCCTGTGACAATTTCCGGGTTAATTATGGGAAGATATGTCAAATTCATCATAGCCGATTTCATCCACTTGTTCATGGAATTGATCCCTACTGCTGCCGCGGTGCCAATGATTGTGGCAATCAGGGAGGATACAATGGCAATGATAAGGGTGTTGATTAGAGATTGAATGATGACTTCATTGTGAAACAGTCGCTCATACCAATCAAAGGTAAAGCCTGTGAAGACCGCCCTGCTCTTCGATTCATTGAAGGAGTAGGCAATCAACACACCAATGGGAAGGTATAAAAATGCAAAGACCAATCCAATATAGGTGTTGGATAGCCATCTTCTCTTTTTCACAGCAATGCTCCCTCCATTCCCTCATCGTTGTCAAACTGGTTCATTATACTCATACATAGAAGAATGAGCACCATAAGGACCAGGGAAATGGCTGCACCCAAATTAGGATTATATGCATTGCCAAGAAATTGTAAATCAATCAGATCTCCGATGAGCAGATTACCGCCGCCGCCCAGCATCCGAGAAATGATAAAGGTGCTCACTGCCGGAACAAATACCATAGTAATTCCGGTGGTAATACCAGGAACGCTCAGCGGAAGAACCACCTTGGAAAAGACATGAAAGGAATTGGCGCCAAGATCCTGTGCCGCCTCAATGATCCGGTCATCTATTTTGACCATGATGGTATAAAGGGGCAGGATCATAAAGGGCAGGTAATTATATACCATCCCCAGAACCACCGCTCCCTGGGTATTAATCATCTCAAAGGGTCCTAAACCAAACAGGGCAAAAAAGCGATTGATGAGGCCATTTCTCTCTAATAAGGTCATCCATGCATAGGTGCGCAGCAGAAAATTCATCCACATGGGGAGCATCACCAGCATCAGGAATACCTTCTGCCTTCCTGCATGCATCCGAGAAAGAAGATAGGACAGAGGATAGGCAATGATCAAACAGACGATGGTGGCAATGGCAGCAAGCCAGATGGAACGAGCCAGAACCGGCGTGTACTGCCCAACACTGGATACATTTTCTAATGTAAAATGTCCATTCTGATCGATAAACGCAAAATAAGCCACCATTCCCAGCGGCACTACGACAAAGATAAAAGACCACACTGCATAAGGCAGAGAAGCAGATTTCAGTTTCATTTCTCCGCCTCCATTTTGTGCATAATGTGAATATCAAAGGGATCGATATTCATACCGATGGATGATCCCGGCTCCTGCGACTGGGTAGAATGGATAATCCAGGTAAATCCCGCTCCCTCCACCGTCATTTCATAGTGAACACCTTTGAATATAACCGACTCAACCCGGCCAGTTAACTGCCCTGCAATAGCGGGCACTACCTTAATATCCTCCGGTCGGATGACAACATCCACTTGTTCCATCTTGGCGAATCCTTTATCCACGCAATCAAATTGCCGTCCGGCAAATTCCACCACGAAATCTTTGTGCATAACGCCATCTAGAATGTTGCTTTCTCCGATAAAATCTGCTACAAAAGCATTTTCTGGCTCGTTGTAAATATCTTGAGGCGTGCCCACCTGCTGGATATGCCCATCTTTCATTACCACCACCGTATCGCTCATGGTCAAAGCTTCCTCTTGGTCGTGGGTTACATAAATAAAGGTGATATCCAAGCTCTGTTGTATGCGCTTCAGCTCAATCTGCATCCCTTTGCGAAGCTTGAGGTCCAATGCGCCCAAAGGTTCGTCTAAAAGCAGCAACCTGGGATGATTGACCAGAGCTCTTGCAATCGCCACCCGCTGCTGCTGACCACCGGATAAGCGATTCACGTTTCTTTTATCAAAGCCTTTTAGGTTGACTAGTTCCAGCATCTCAGAAACACGGGAGGATATTTCTTTTTCCGGCAGTTTTTTCAGCCGCAGTCCAAAGGCAATATTCTCAAATACGTTCAGATGCGGAAACAATGCATAACGCTGAAAGACAGTATTCAGCGGCCGCTTATAAGGCGGCAGGCCATTAATTCTCTTGCCATCAAAAAAGACATCGCCGGATGCAGGCTCCACAAACCCGCCAATAATGCGCAGCGTTGTGGTCTTTCCGCAGCCTGACGGGCCCAGCAATGTGACGAACTCCTTGTCGTGAATGTCAAGGTTGATTCCATCCAACACTACTTCCCCGTCATAGTCGACGACGATGTCTTTCAAGCTTACAATACAGTTCTCCCCCATTGAGCATCCCCCTTTGCGGATTTAAGTTACATGTCCCGGTAAACGAGCATGCCAACCCCGATGAACTTGTAGCCGCTTCCCGCAAAAGGCTTTTTCTATCGTTGCTGTGAATGTGCTTTTCCCATCATCCACCAGCCCGTTTTAGGCGGTACCTTATTCATCAGTTCATTCTCTTTTTTGCTAGATGCCAAAAGCAACGAATATCACTATAGCATATATCCTAAAAAAGTCAATATTTTTACTAAATTCTCGTAAATTTTGCGCTTCTGTCTGTGCTTTTATTAAATTTCCATATCCTGCTTCTAATATCTTTTATTTACTCCTTTTATCTTTTGTTTTCTCCGCATGAAATATCTCCATTGTCTTCTAGTATATCTTTATCATCATTTCACAAACGTTCTTAAAAATTCGGTACTACCCCAATATAGTTAGTTTCCCAAGCGGGGATGTAAGGCTGATGACGCAGATAAAAAACATAATTGGGATTGATTCTTTTAACCGCCAAGGGCAGAGACCATAGATCCTCATTGCGGTGATAAGCGCTGAGCAAAAGCTTGGGTCCGTAAGTGCGAATGGTATCTTGAGCTCCGGTCAGAGCTTTCTCTTCACTTCCTTCCACATCCAACTTGATGTAGGTTGCTGGATTTCCTTGTAAAAGACTATCCACACTGATAGCCGAAATTTTATTTCCACCCTGCTCCACTCGGGAATTGCGCCCTGCTTTTCCGAGAAAAGAGATTTCCCCAGCCTGATTCCAGATACCTGCATGGACTGCCTCAATATGATCAATTCCTAACGATTCAATGGTCTTGCACAGTTTTCGATAATTTTTTTCGTCAGGCTCTACCGCATAGATTTTTTTATATTCAGGAGCCCAATTTAGAAACTCCCGAAGGGTATCGCCGTCGTAGGCACCTAGATCGACATAAATTTCATCACGGCCCAGACAAAGAAGATTTTGATAGATTTCCTTTACCGGTGTTTCTACCTCTGCCAAAAGCTGAATATCTCCCGTAGCCTTAAAACGCAAGACATTTTCAAAGACTCGTTTTGACTGATCGTCCATCAACATTTCATAAACCTGTTGGATCTCTTCCTCATGAGCGGCGGCAAATTCTGGAGTAAACAGTCCTTCCCCTGCCACTGGAACATCAGGCGCTACCACCTCATATCGCTGAGATAACTGCTGCAAACGAAGAAGCATTTGAGGATGATGAACACCGAAAGCTACTACGATAAATAAATCATCATATATCTCTTCCAGCTCCGACAACCTTTTCACCTTATATCCTGCAAAACTATGTCCACGCACAAATTCATCACTGGCAAATATTTCAGCTACCGGAATCTGCTTTTGTTGGCAGACATCCAGAATCATCTGAGCACCGTTTCCCATGCCATACAGCGCAATGGGCTTTTTTGTTTTTTTCATCCGATCCCATACACCGGTTACATCCTTCCAGTTAGGGAGCATCTTGTCACCTCCAAACAAACAGCGCCCGCGCAACAATGCAGCGGGCGCTGTATCTCCATACAACTCTTTACCTTAATCTCTATTCTTCGATCTTTTCATCGGCATATTTGCTATCGTAAGCATTTGAAGTTCCTGCCGCCGTCTGGAATCCTTTGACCGCAGCCGATGCCTTGTTCAATGGGATAATCGTGCCAGCGCCACCTACGCAGCCACCTGGGCACGCCATACCTTCCAGCAGATATCCGTTTCGTTTACCCGCCTTGGCAATCTGGAGCATCTTCTTACAGTTGCGCAGACCCTCTGCCCGGTCGACTTTTACCTCTACATCAGGATATTTGGTCTTGATGCAATTGGCAATAGCATCCGCCACGCCGCCAGCCACGGCATAACCACGTCCCGCGCCGGTAGCATCCTGCAAGGGTTCATCTTCAATGCTGCCAAAGTCAATGCCTTTCGCGACAAACATTCCCATTAATTCTTCAAAGGTGATAACAAAGTCTACATCGCTTCGTACCGTCCGTCTGGATGCCTCCAGCTTCTTAGCCGCACATGGGCCAATGAATACCACTCTGGCGTTCGGATGCTCTTTCTTGATGATCCTAGCCGTGTCAACCATAGGTGTCAGTGCTTCAGAAACACAGCCCGCCAGCTCCGGGAAATTATTTTTTGCCATTACGGACCAAGAAGGACAACAGGACGTGGCCAAAAACGGCAAATCCTTCCCCACATGGTTCACATAGTGGTCCGCCTCTGCCATAGCACTGACATCTGCGCCGGCAGCTACTTCATAAACTTCAGAAAATCCTAGCACTTTCAGTGCTTCTTTCATTTTTTCTGGAGTTGCCATAGGTCCAAATTGTCCAACAAAAGCAGGGGCAATAGCAGCTATAATCTCCTGGCCATCCATAATCGCGCGGATCAGCTGATAAATCTGGGATTTATCGGCAATCGCTCCAAAGGGACAATTGACAATACACATTCCACAGGAAACGCATTTATCATAGTTGATCTTTGCCCGTCCCAAATAATCGCTTTCAATGGCGTCGACGCCGCAGGCCGCAGCGCAAGGACGATCATATTTAACAATGGCACTATAGGGGCACACATCCTTGCATCGACCGCACCGTACGCACTTATCCTGATCAATATGTGATTTTCCGTTTTCAAAAGATACTGCCTTTACCGGGCAGACACTAACACAGGGATGCGCCAAACATCCGCGGCAGTTATCGGTTACCATGAGGGAATTTTCTGGACATGCGTTACAGGCAAAGGGAATAACATTCACCAGCGGCGGTTCGTAATATTTTTCCGGCTTAGCGCATTCCTCAATTCCTTTTGCTACCGGCATGTGCTCATCTACTTTACGCAGAGAAAGGCCCATGGCCAAGCGCAGGCGCTCACCGATAATAGCCCTTTCCTTGAAAATGCTGTCGCGATAAGTCGCCACCTCACCCTTAATAATCCGATAAGGAATTTCCTCAAAGGCCGCATATTCCTCATTGTTATAAGCAAACTCAGCAATCTGGGCGAATACCTGACGCCGTAATTTTGTTACCGGTGTATAAATTCCGCGCACTTAATGCTTCACATCCTTCGCTTTTAATGAAATGATCTTTTCCATGACAGTCTGGCTGTTGGCGCAGACCAATCTGTCACCGTTAACCACTACCACAGGGGAGTCACTTCCATGTTTTGGATCTCCAATACAACTTTTGGTAATCACCTGCACCTGAGTATTCAATCTCAACTGGGTTTTCAGCTTTTTCAAGCTCTCAATGGCCTCAATGATGTCCATTGCCCCCATCATGACACACTCTGGACATACGCACACTTCCACAATCAACCTTTTCATCCGGGCAAAACGCCACCTTTCCTTATTCCTCCATGGTTTGTTCCAAATATTTCAGAACAATACACAAATTTTCTTATTAAAAATTGTCTACATTTTAACAATTAATTTTATTATATCCTATAAAAAGAGATCGTGTCAAGGCGTGGCCAGGAGTTTCCATCTGTTTTTTCCATCTTTGTTCATTGTTCCTAGGATTGTCCTCTTTCTTTGTACAGTCTTCCCTTTCATAAAGATTGCACCAAAGATTTCCCAGCCTTTTTATGCGTTTCTCATCTTGTTATTCTCCCCTTTTTTCATGTATACTAGAGATAATATGGAATTCGTTTCGTTTTTAACAATTTTATGTAGTAATTCATGAAGAAGGGATGGAGAAGTTATGGTCGTCGTCAGTGTCTGTGTAGGCAGTTCCTGTCATATGAAGGGCTCCTATCAAGTGATCAAAACTTTTCAAGAATTGATCAAAAAAAATCAATTGGAAGATGTCATTGAGCTGAAAGCCTCTTTCTGTATGGGCCGTTGCCTTTCCGGCATCTCGGTAATGGTCAACGACACTCCTGTCCAGAATGTTGGTTTCGTCAATGCGGAAAATGTCTTTTATGAACATGTCTTTCCCCTAGCACAGGCTGAGAAAGCAGGGGAATAAAAGGAAAGAGAGGTTATATTAATGGGAGTTATTGAGCTGAATATCGGTAATTGTCACAACTGTTATAAATGCATCCGGGAATGTCCTGTGAAGGCCATTGCTTTTAAGGATGGGAAAGCCACTATTATTGACGATGAATGTATTTTATGCGGTAACTGTGTCCAGTGCTGTCCCCAAAATGCTAAATTTATCAAAAGCGATCATCACTATGTCCAAGAAATGATTGCCCAAGGGAAACGAGTCTATGCTACCGTCGCGCCTTCCTGGCCGGGGTTCTTCGGCACAGATGACTTCTCCGAACTTTCGGCTGCACTAAAGAAGCTAGGCTTTGCCGGAGTAGAAGAAACAGCCATCGGCGCCAATGAAACCAGCAGAGAGTACGCCGCTCTGATGGAAAACGGACAGATGAAAAATATTATTGCCACCGCATGCTCCTCTGTGGTCATGCTGATAGAGCGGTATTATCCGGAGCTGATTAAAAATCTGGCCCCTGTCTCCTCCCCCATGATGGCTCATGCCAAGCTGATGCGTGAAACTTACGGAGATATCAAGGTAGCTTTCATCGGGCCTTGCCTTTCCAAAAAAAATGAAGCCTCTGATCCATTGGCCGGCGGCTTTGTGAACTACGCTCTAACCTTTGCTGGCATCCAAAAGTGGATGGACAGCGCTGGCGTTTCCATGGATGTCCAGGACAGTGAAGCCACCGGTGTGAGCAATCCAGTTTCTCGTCTTTATCCCAAAACTACAGGTATTCTCAAGACCATTCCCGACGAAAAATTTCACCATTATCGGCCTGTTGCTGTCGATGGCATCAGCCGTTGTATGGAGGTTTTCGATGCCATCCGCGATGGTCTAGTAGAGGGTCTGTTTGTTGAGGCCAATATCTGCCCGGGCGGATGTATTGGCGGTCCTATTATGCGGATGGGTCACAAGAGCCTGCTGGTCACTGAAACAATGATTGACGATGCCCCCATGCCCCAGGATGAAAATCCTGCCCCCACCTCTACCATCGAATTCCCACATCCCCGTGTCTTTACCAACCGTTCTGTCCGGCGAGATATGCCGACAGAAGAAGAGATTAGAGCTATTCTTGCAAAAATCGGTAAGCTGACGCCAGAGGATGAGCTAAATTGTGGCAGCTGTGGCTATCATTCATGTCGTGAAAAAGCGGTTGCAGTTTTCCAGGGTAAAGCGGATATTAATATGTGTCTTCCCTTCTTCCGCGAGAGGGCAGAAAATATGTCCAGCACCATTACGGAGCATTCCCCCAACGCTATTTTGGCGCTGGATGAGGATCTGAATGTGCAGGACATCAACCCCATGGCAGAGGATATTTATCAAGTAAATCGTGGGGAAATTCTGGGCTATCCTATTCCCGCCTTTTATGGTGAGCCCGATTTCGACACCGCTAAAAGTGAAGGAAAGGCTGTCACCAAGAAAGTACATGTAGATGAATCCGATAAAACAGTAGAACAAACCATCCTTTATATTAAAGAACATAGTATGTATTTGGTCTTCGTCAAGGATATCTCTGAAGAAGAGCAGCATAAAAAACAGATGGAGTCTCTCCGCGATTCCACCGTGGACATTGCACAAAAAGTCATTGTCAAACAGATGAGGGTCGCTCAGGAGATTGCAAGCCTGCTGGGTGAAACCACCGCAGAAACTAAGGTGGCGCTGACCAATCTGAAAAAATCCATGTCTGAACTTTCCGAGCTATGAGTGTGAACTTCGCCAGAGGAAACGCCCTAGATAGAATTGAAAGGTTCTTTCCGGCCTTTTTCAATGATTAGAAACGGAGGTTCACCATGGAATTATATATTGACGCTGTTTATGAAAGCCTACATAAATATGGCGAAGAATTATGTGGAGATAAAGTAGAATTTGTCCGTACTGATGATTATTTTTTGGCTGTGTTGGCCGATGGCTTAGGAAGCGGTGTAAAAGCCAATATTCTCTCTACCCTGACCAGCAAAATTATTGCCACTATGTTTGCAAGTGGCGCAGATTTAGAAGAAACTCTGGAAACTATCGCCAGTACTTTACCTGTCTGTAGTGAGCGTGGGCTTGCATATTCTACCTTTACGATCATTCGTGTCGGTCGGGATGGTAAAGTGTATACCGCTGAGTTTGACAATCCTGACCTACTCTATTTTCACAAAAATGTTCTCACCCCTATTCCCCGTGAAACAGTAGAAATTGGTGGAAAGATCATTCATATCAGCCAATTTGAGGCTGAAAGTTCCGACATGATCATCACTTTTTCTGATGGTGTAGTTCATGCGGGAGTTGGACGTCTGCTGGACCTAGGCTGGCAATATGAGAATATTGTCAACTATGTGGTAGAAAATCTGGAACCCGGCATGTCCCCTCGTGTTATTACCAAAAAACTACTTGCCGCTGTTAACACCCTTTACATGCAGAAATGTGGCGACGATTCCACCGTCTGTGCCCTGGCACTGAAGCCTAACCGGCCTGCTACAATAATGGTCGGCCCCCCTGTTAATAATGAGATGGACAAAATTGTCGTAGACAAACTGATGTATTCCAAGGGGCTCAAGGTAGTCTGCGGCGGTACCACATCCCAGATTGTCAGCCGGATTACCGGCCGTGAACTTAAGGTGCAAATCGACTATGAAAATCCTGCCGTTCCCCCAATCGCCACACTCCCTGGGGTAGATCTGGTTACAGAAGGTGTTCTGACCCTAGGTAAGGCGCTGGAGATTATCAAGGGAATCAACGATGCTGGAGTGGAAAACACAGAAGCCTACACACTCAATAAAAAAGATGGTGCTACCAAACTGACCCGTCTTCTTTTAGAGGATGCCACCGAGGTTCGCTTCTTGGTTGGACGGGCTCTCAATCCGGCACATCAAAATCCAGGTATGCCTGTATCTCTCGGTCTTAAACTTAACCTAATTAAAGAACTTGCAGCCGAACTGGAACGCACAGGAAAAAAGGTTTCTGTAGAATACTTTTAATCTTTATCCTGTTTTCGTAATACTTCGAAAAACGGCACGCTGCCCTGTCATGGATGCGGCGTGCCGTTTCTTCGGCAAAAAATAAAAAAATCAAATATTATGCAATAAATCGCAATATTTTTCCCACTAAAAAAATGGACACCCTTTCCGGAAGGTGGTGGAACATATGACGATCGATATACGTGTCGTCGAAGAAGCGCGGTTGGGAGATCAGGAGGCCTTTACTCGCCTTTACGAGCAAGTCTATGCCGATTTATACAAAACTGCTCTGTTTATACTGGGTAGTCGGTCAGATGCGGAGGACGCGGTATCCGAAACCTTCTTAGATGCCTATCGGGGCATCCGAAAGCTCAAGGAACCATCAGCCTTTAAATCCTGGATTTTCAAAATTCTACAGGCTCGCTGCAACAGGAAAATTGCTCTCAACTATAAGCTTCGCAATCATTTTAACCTCGAAGATTTTGCCCTATCCGACACCAGCTTATGCTACAATCAAAACTCAGATGACAAACTGGTACTGATGAACGCTTTGTACTGCCTTAATTATCACGAGCGCTCTATTGTTGTCCTCAGCGTCATCCAGGGGTACAAAATCAGAGAGATTGCAGAAATTCTTAAAATGCCACAGGGAACGGTCTCCTCAAAACTGCACCGCTGCCTAGAAAAACTGAAAAAAACTATCGAAAGGGGTGAGTATTGTGAAGTACAAAAATAACGGCTCACATGGGGATGATATGCTTCGCTTACAAAAGCTCCTACAGGACATTGACCGTGATATTCCAATTCCCGACAAGGTCCAACCCAGCGAAATGCAAAAACTCTTTTCTTTGCCGCTAAAGAAAAAGCCTATCAGCAAGTACATCGCCATCGCCGCCAGCCTAATTCTGGTTCTAGGATGCGTGGTCAGTATCTCCATGTATGCGGGCGCCAAACTCGCCACCACTGATTTTACCGCCGCAGACCAAGGGAACGCTTTTTCTTCCACCGCCACTGCTGATGCCGCAAGTCCTGAAACCGCTGTGGTCTCCGATCTGGATTCTTCTCTGGCTGACCGAGAACTTACAGAACTAAAGGCTAAGGATTATGAGGAAATCGCAGAGGTTCTAGCTCCCTTTGAAGAAAGCGGTTTTCTTGGCGGAAGCGATGGAGGTACGGCACAAAATATCAACCCACCTACCGCAGGAGCTGGTAACGAAAACGGGGCTGACTCATCCAGTGAAATCAAGCCCAATCCCAACACAGCCGGCGGGGATACAGACGAAAAGCTAGCCCGCGATCAAACCAATACTCAGGTAGATGGGGTCAGCGAAGCGGATATTGTCAAAACCGATGGGGATTACATTTACTATTCGACTACTGACACCATTGACATTGTCCTCATGGGAGAAGACGGCGACATGGAACATGTGGCCAAAATCAAGGATCAGGAATTCTGTTATACCTTAGATCTATTCCTCCATGAGAGCAAACTGGTGGTCCTTGCCTCTTCCAATACTGGATTAGACAGTCAGAGGAAGATGGCGGCAGATTCTAGCGGAGAATCCAGAAGTTCTGTAAAAATTACCATCTATGATGTCTCGGATCCTTCTTCCCCCCAAGTGGACCGCGTTCTTACACAAGAAGGAGATTATAAGGATGCGCGGATGATCGGTTCACAGCTCTATGTCGTCTCCCAGGATTTCATGTATCTTCAAGAAACGAATCAAGCAGAACCTTCCTCCTTTATCCCCTCAATTTCGGACAGCAGCAACACTTCCCTGCAAATGCTCTCCGCAGACTCCATATATCTGCTTCCCCAGATAGAGGCATCCTGTTATAATATTATCTCCGCAGTGGATGTCACGGACACCAGCAGTGTTTTCAATACGAAAGCTATTTTGGGCAGTTCCAGCCAGATGTATGTTTCTACTAACAGCATGTATCTAGTCAGCGAGAGCTACGACAATGTATCCATGATCTCCTATTCCAATATTTATAAGGTAGAGCTTTCCGGTAGTGAAATCGCTCTCACCGCCTCCGGTCGGGTCAAAGGAAGTGTGCTCAACCAATTCTCTATGGATGAATATGACGGCTACTTCCGGATTGCTACCCAGCTTTATGACGCGCGGAATAATAGAACTACCAACAATCTCTATGTCCTCGATGAAAATCTCAGCCTATTCTCCTACTTGGAGAATATAGCGGAGGGCGAGGAAATCAAGTCTGTGCGTTTTATGGGGAATAAGGTCTATCTTGTTACCTTCCGTCAGGTTGACCCACTTTTCGCCATTGATCTTTCCGATCCCAGTCAACCTGTCATTTTAGGCCAGCTGAAAATCCCCGGATTTTCAACCTATATGCATCCGATTTCCGATGATCTTATTGTGGGGTTAGGCTATGACACGCAAGAGGTGGATGACGGATATGGCAATACCTTTACCGTTACCGGCGGCATCAAACTTTCCCTGTTTGATGTTTCTGATATGGAAAACCCAACCGAAATCAATCATATCATTGTAGGAGATGTCGGTAGCGATAGCCCCGCATTGTATGATCACAAGGCTTTCCTTTATTATGAAGAAAAAGGGATCATTGGTATTCCCGCCACCTTGACTCAAAATCTTACTCCCAATGCCGGCTATTATGATGCTCAATATGAAAATGTGTTCAATGGATACCTTCTCTTCCAAATTTCTGATGGAAAACTGACCGAATTAGGACGGATTACCCATCAAAGTGAGGAAGCACAACAGGATCTCACACAGCTCTTGGATCAATCTCTCAGCATTCGTCGCGGGGTCTATCGAGGAAACTATATTTACACAATCTCTGATCTCAAAATCAAGTCAACTGGGCTCAATGATATGAAGGACGTCAAGGAAGTCTCTATCGGATAGTAAGTTCTCACCTTCCCATATTTCATTTGCGGGACAGGAAAATATCCTGCCCCGCCTTTTTTGTCGAGATTTTCTATTGCTCCCCTTCATTTGCGAAATTGAGAAAACAGATAGTCCATGGGGATGAAGGCGAATAAGTAATTTTCTCAAAAACTCGTCTGGAGTAAATCAATCACCTTCCCACTTGGCGATAGATTAATGTCTTATACCAATATGTGAGACTGTCAGGTTTTCCCCTTTCTTTTTCAATGAGTTTCGTGTAAAATATATGACAAGAGTTAGTGCAAAGGCGGGTGATGCTCATGAAACTTCACGGATTTTCTGCCGGTGTAGAGCCGGGAGGATTACACGAGGATTACGAGATAAAAATTCTCATTTGCTATCTTCTTTCCGCACTTAAGGATCCTCTGTCAAAATCTCAGATGAACGAGGTGCTAACCGGAAATGGTCTGGTGAACTATTTTCAATTTGCCGATGCCTTGGAAGAGCTTGTACAGGATGGGCATATTGAAGTCATTGAAGAAATGCGGCCTGAAGGAGAGTTTTACCGTCTCCTTCCCAAGGGAAAGATGACAGCTTTGGAGTTCGAGCGTTCATTGCCTCTTACTGTACGGGAAAAATCAGTGAACAGCGCGCTACAGATACAAAAAAAGGCCCGGCTTCGTTCTCAAAATAAGGCAGAAATTGAGAAAACAAAAGATGGCTATATCGTCACCTGCCTCATGAAGGATATTGGATCTGATCTATTACGACTAAGTTTATTTGTGCCCACCAAGGAGCAGGCTGAGCGGGTGAAAGAGCGCTTTTTGGATGATCCGGAGATTCTCTATCGAAGCGTGTTGGATTCATTGCGATGACATAGTCTGTGAAAAACATGAAAAATGGCATAAGCTCTAGGGCTTATGCCATTTTTCATGTTTTTCACACTTTATCATGCATTCTCTGCATCTGCATTTTGCTCACCAATATGATTGATTTGCCCCATAATAAATGGGACTACATCATCAGGTTTAATTTTTAACACATAGGCAAATTCACCATGCAGGATTCGTTCCGCCTCTTTCATCGCCTTTTCATCGGCTACATGAAACTTCTTCCCCTCCTGCTTCTTTTCTTGCTTTTTATAGTAGAGGGTTTTGATAAGCTGTACCAGCTCTTTATGATCTCCTCTTCTGATAATTTCCCCATATTTTTCCTTCCGAAGCTGCTCATTTTCAATCCACTTTGTTTGTGCATCCGGCATAGCCTCAATCAGCTGATGGATTTCTCCGATAGAAAGGATCTTTCGCATTTTGTCTTCTCCACTCTCAACAGGGCAATAAAAGGTAGAATTTTTATCCTGTACCGGCTTGAGCACATAATAGAGCTTGGCGTCCCTGTCAAATTTTTCTGATCGGATGTCAACAATTTGGCACACTCCGTAGCTACCATACATGACAGAATCTTCGACATGAAACATTTTCTTTACCTCCATAAAAACGCACAACTTGTTGATAACTGGACTTACGTTCGGTCATCGACAAACTGCACGTTATATATAGATTATAACATTTTTGCTAGAAAAATGTTATAGGAAGAATGTATAAAAATGTCCATATTGTTTGTTTTTACATTAGCTCTTTATCAATAAAGGGAGAAACTGCCAGACACAGTTTCTCCCTTTATGAATTACTTTATTGATGTTGATTATTCCTGATATCCACACGTTTGATCTTCCCGCTGATGGTCTTGGGAAGTTCTTCGACAAATTCAACAATACGCGGATATTTATAGGGTGCTGTCTGTTTCTTCACATATTGCTGTAGCTCCTTCACCAATGCGTCCGAGGGCTGATAGTTCTTGGTAAGAACAATGGTTGCCTTTACCACCTGGCCACGTACTGGGTCAGGCGCTCCAGTGATGGCACATTCCAAAACTGCGGGGTGCTCCATTAGAACACTTTCAATTTCAAAAGGCCCGATGCGGTAGCCAGACGCTTTGATTACATCATCGGTTCTACCCACATACCAGTAAAATCCGTCCTCGTCTTTCCACGCTGTATCTCCAGTGTGATAGAGGCCATCATGCCAGGATTCTCTGGTCTTTTCCTCGTTTCGGTAATAGCTGCAGAAAAGGCCAGGCTGTTTTTTACCTTCCTCGGTGATTACACAGATCTCTCCAACTTCACCAGGTGCCACTGTATTCCCATCCTCGTCGAAAAGATCAACACGATACAGTGGCGAAGGCTTACCCATAGAACCAGGTTTTGGCTCTGTGCCATAGAGATTCGCCAAAAGCAATGTCGTTTCTGTCTGGCCAAACCCTTCCATCAATTTTAGTCCGGTATACTCATAGAAGCGATTATAAACCTCTGGATTGAGTGCTTCTCCAGCCGTTGTCGCATAGCGCAAACTGGAAAGATCATAGTTGCCCATTCCCTCTTTGATAAAGAAACGATAAATAGTCGGAGGAGCGCAGAAGGTAGTAATACGATATTTTTCAATCATATGCAGCAGGTCGGCAGGTACAAATTTTCCGTCAAAATCATAGACAAAAATGCAACTAGCGGCAAACCATTGGCCATACAGTTTTCCCCAAACAGCTTTTCCCCACCCTGTTTCTGAGACAGTCAAATGGAGATCATCCGAATGGATATTGTGCCAATGTTTTGCTGTGATGATATGGCCCAATGCATAATAATGGTCGTGGATGACCATCTTGGGATATCCTGTGGTGCCAGAAGTAAAATACAACAGCATATAATCTGTGACCTTCGTGGGTACACGATCAAAATGCTCATCCGCCTTTTCTACTTCCTCATCAAAATTAAACCAGCCTTCACGCTCTCCGTTAGCTACGAATTTCACCTGCATACCATGATACTGCTGACATGCCTCATCTACATATTTGGTAACATCCCCATGGGCTGTAGCAACAATGGCTTTGATATCCGCTGCGTCAAAACGGTAGATTAGATCTTTCGTGGTCAACAGGTTGGTCGCCGGGATTGTTACAGCGCCGATCTTATGCAGTGCAAGAATGGCAATCCAAAATTGATAGTGACGTTTGAGGATGAGCATTACCATGTCGCCTTTTTTGATACCATGCTCTGTAAACATGTTTGCCGCCTTGTCACTCAGGCGTTTGAGATCCGCAAAAGTAAATATTTTTTCTGCCCCGGCATCATCACACCAGATCATTGCACGGCGATTCGGATCCAGCCGGGCAATCTCGTCAATAACATCATAGCCAAAGTTGAAATTGTCTGCACAGGTGATTTCAAATTGATCCAGTACTCCATTTTCATCAAAATGTTCTTTGCAAAAGCGCTGATAAAATGTTTCCATATTTTCCATTTGCCTAATTCCTCCGAAGCATCAGTTTAATCTTGATTATCATCTTTTTTCAGGACTACAGCCAAAAAGACACACTCTTTTCCGCCGGTGGCAATCATACCATGGCCGTGGCCGGAATCGTAATAAATTGCGTCTCCTTCGTGAAGGATTTCAATGTGGTCCTCCATCGCCACCTTCAAGCTGCCACTGAGGATGTAGTCAAATTCCTGCCCCTCATGGGTCGAAAGCTTGATTGGCTGATTCTGTTCCTCCTCAAAATAAGGTGCTGTAACCACAAAAGGCTCTGCAACCTTAGCCCGGAACCGGGGCGCCATATGCTGATAGAGAAATCCCTTTCTCCGTTTAATTGGCAGTCCCTTTCCCTTCCTTACAATACTATAGAAAGAAAGTTTTGGACCGTCTCCAGTGAGAATCTCCACAATGTCTACGCCAAACATTTCGGCACATTTATACAGAAAGGTGAAAGAAAAATCAGATTTTCCTTCTTCCATCTCGCTGTATTCCTGGACAGAGACCCCAGTCCCGGCTGCCATTTCCTCAAGGGAAAAGCCCATAATATCTCGTAAGGTCCTTATTCTCTCTGCAATTTCAATGATCTGAGTTTCCATGGAATCGCTCCCCTTTGCTCATAATTTTAGAATGGTTTATAGACAAAAATAAAAAGCTCGTCCCAATCAAATTGATTGGGACGAGCTTATAAACAAAACCCGCGGTACCACCCAAATTGCATCTATTGATGCCACTTAGCAGGATTCTAACAAATCCCCGACCTTAACGCAGTCATACGGAAGAGCCCTACTTGAAAACGTTCAGGCCTCAGCTCAGAAGTGATCTCCCTTCTCCACCTTTACCGGTTTACACCACCCACCGGCTCTCTGTAAAAGGCTACGGCGAAAGGCCGCCTTCCTCATCGCTTTTGCTTTATTGTTCCCTATCATATCCCAAGTTTTCAGCTTTGTCAAGAGAGTTTTTTTAAAAAATTTGGATAGATCTGCTAGGAACACATTTCTTTCATTGTGCGTTTTGTGTTAAACTTCAATCAATAAAATCGATAATTTCCTCTGGTGCATGGACAATGGCATCAGCGCCGTTTTCCAAAAGTTCCGCTTCACCGCGAAATCCCCATGCTACTCCAATGGTCAGCAGCCCTGCATTTTTCCCCGTCTGCATATCAACACCAGAATCGCCCACATAAATAGTATCTTCCGGCGCTATATCCACCTGACCCAGTGCCTCAAAAACAGCGGCTGGATCCGGTTTTTTTGGCACATGATCCCTCTGTCCCAAAATAACGTCGAAAATGCCGGGAAAGATGTTTTGTATTAGCTGTACCACAAAGTTATGGGCCTTATTTGAAATGACAATCATCTTTACTCCCTTGTTCTTAAGGGTGTCCAGCATCTCAGAAATACCGTCATATGGTTTTGTAAAATCTACAGTATGGGCTTCATAATAGGCATCAAATGCCGCTTTTACTTTCGCCCGTGTCTCCTCATCCTGAGCATCCTCAGGAAGAATCCTTTTTACCAGATTATAGACGCCGTTTCCCACAAACATCTTGTACGCTTCTACCTGGTGCGTCGGATAGCCATATGTTTCCAGCGCATGGTTACAAGCAACAGCAAGGTCTGTCAACGTGTTTAATAGTGTGCCATCCAGGTCAAATATGGCAGCTTTTTTCACCGTAATATCCCCCATCTAAAAAAAGATTCTTTTTTCGTCAGATTTACTATTTTTATTATAAATTATTTCTTCATTCTGTCAAGAAAAAGTCCTTTTATCTCAACATTTTGACCAAAGTGTTGGATTTTTTTTGTTCTGGTGGTCCATTCCCTTTTGAGGACAGGTACGGTATAATAAATTTAACTATAAGAAGGAGGAGTATGCTTGCGCCAGGATTTTACCGATTTACTCAGTGATTCCCCTGTCATTGCGGCAGTCAAAGATTTCCGTGGTCTCCAAAAATGCATGACATCGGAATGCATGGTGGTATTCGTACTCTTTGGGGATATCTGCAATATCGGACAAATCGTCCATACCATCAAGGCTGGAGGGAAAATGGCCATTGTTCATATCGATCTAGTGGATGGTCTTTCTACCAAGGATGTAGCTGTGCGTTTTCTCAAAGAAAATACTCAGGCAGACGGAATTATCAGCACCAAAACCAATCTGATCAAACTGGCCCATAGTCTGGGATTTCTCACCATTCAGCGTTTTTTCCTGATTGATTCCATCGCCCTTGGCAATGTCCTGAAGACGATTGACAGTGGATATGCAGATTATGTAGAGATTCTTCCCGGTGTTATGCCCAAGATTGTCAAGCGTATTGCCTCCTATAGCGCGGCGCCTCTCATTGCAGGGGGGCTGATTTCAGACAAAGACGATGTAATTTCCATGTTGCAGGCAGGTGCTACTGCCATATCCACCACCTGCGAGGACGTTTGGTTTATGTAAGCTAAGAAAGAAGGAGATTGAATGAAACAGTATGTCATCGCCCTGGATCAGGGCACTACCAGTTCCCGCGCCATTATTTTCGATAAAGAGCAAAATATTATTGCAATGGCACAAAAGGAATTTATCCAACACTACCCGAAAGAAGGCTGGGTGGAACACGACCCTATGGAGATCTATGCTTCCCAGTACGGTGTCCTCATCGAAGTGCTGGCCAAAAGCGGTGTTAAAGCGGAAGAAATCGCTGCTATCGGCATTACCAACCAGCGTGAAACCGCTATTGTCTGGGATAAAAATACTGGACGTCCGGTATACAATGCCATTGTTTGGCAATGCAGGCGTACCGCCTCTATTTGTGAGGATCTTAAGGCCAGAGGACTGGCCGACTACATACAGAAAACCACCGGCCTTGTAGTAGATGCCTATTTTTCCGGAACAAAGATTAAATGGATTTTGGATAACGTCCCAGGTGCTCGAGAAAAGGCAGAGCGTGGAGAACTGCTTTTCGGCACTGTGGATACCTGGCTCATCTGGAAGTTGACGGAGGGTAAAGTCCATGTGACCGACTACACCAATGCTTCTAGGACCATGATCTACAACATCAAAGACCTTTGTTGGGATGAAAGGATGCTCAAAGAGCTGGATATTCCTGCTTCCATGCTGCCAGAAGTGAGAAATTGCAGTGAAGTCTATGGATATGTCAACATTTCCGGTGACCAGGTGCCTATTGCTGGTATTGCAGGAGACCAGCAGGCCGCTCTCTTTGGTCAGACTTGTTTTTCCAAGGGAGATGCTAAGAACACCTATGGTACCGGTTGTTTCCTGCTGATGAACACAGGAGAAGATATGTATCTGAGCAAAAATGGCATGGTGACGACCATCGCCATTGGACTTGGAGGCAAGGTCACCTACGCTATTGAAGGAAGCGTCTTTGTCGGCGGTGCGGTTATTCAGTGGCTGCGGGATGAGCTACGTTTCATTGTGGAATCCAAGGATTCGGAGTATTTTGCCACCAAGGTACCTGATAATGGAGGAGTCTATGTTGTCCCCGCCTTTACAGGATTGGGTGCTCCCTACTGGGATATGTATGCCAGAGGTTCCATTTTCGGATTGACCCGTGGAAGCAACCGCAACCATATTATCCGCGCCAGCTTGGAATCCATTGCATATCAGTCTTTTGATGTGCTTTCTGCCATTATTGCTGATACCGGCATCGACATCAACGAGCTCAAAGTAGACGGCGGCGCGTCAGCCAATAACTTCCTCATGCAGTTCCAGGCGGACATCATCGGCAAAAGAGTGCGCCGGCCCATGATTCGGGAGACAACAGCACTGGGGGCTGCTTATCTCGCTGGCTTAGCCATGGGGCTGTGGAACAGTCTGGATGAAATCAAAAATAATTGGACACTGGATAAAGTATATGAGCCAAACATGGATGAAGCAACGAAAAAGACGCTGATCGCCGGATGGAGTAAGGCGGTGGGAAGAAGCAGAGATTGGACAAAATGATCCATGTGCCAGGAGAGCCATTGCAAACGTATTTTTATTGTGATATAATAATTTTGTTCTAAAATGTCGGAGTAATGAGAGTCGATACATTTTAGGCCTATTGGGGTTGGCCTAATGTAGCGGCTCTCTTTGTTTTGCTCCCATTTGGAGAAAGAGGGAAGAAACAATCAATTGGAGAAAAGATATCCTCCAAAATTGATGCTGAAAGGATGTCATTATGGTTGATGTAATCATCATCGGTGCAGGTATTGTGGGCTGCAGCCTGGCCTATGAACTTTCCAAATACCAGGTTCAGACGGTGGTACTGGAGAAAGAAAACGATGTAGCCTGCGGAACCACCAAAGCCAATAGTGCCATCGTCCATGCGGGGTATGATCCCCGCCCTGGAACACTGATGGCCAAATACAATGTAGAGGGCAACCGGCTCATCGAAGAAATCGCTAAAAAACTGGATGTGCCCTATAAAAAAGTCGGATCTTTTGTCTTAGCGTTTGACGACACTGATCTTGCTACTGTAGGCACATTATTTGACCGAGGCCGGCAAAATGGTGTGCCTGACCTACAGATTCTCTCCGCAAAGGAGACTTTGGCAATTGAGCCTAACATCAATCCAGAAATTAAGGGGGCGTTATATGCCCCCTCTGCCGGTATTGTCTCTCCGTGGGAGATGGCCATTGCGATGATGGATACCGCTCTTCGTAATGGTGTTAGCCTTTACACCGATTCTCAGGTCACCGCAATTGAAAAAAAACCGGATGGCTACGAGGTTATCTGCGGCGATAAGCGCTATCAAAGCCGCTATGTCATCAATGCAGCAGGTCTTTATTCCGATCAAATTCACAACATGGTATCGGCCCCTGCCTTTACAGTGACGCCTAATAAAGGTGAGTACTATCTCCTGGATAAAAATCAAGGGAATGTGGTCAGCCATGTCATTTTCCAGTGCCCTTCCAAGGTAGGAAAGGGTGTCCTCGTCTCCCCCACCGTCCATGGCAATCTGATCGTGGGCCCCAATGCTGTAGACGCTGATGAAAAAGACGATGTTGGTACTACACGTACTGGCCTGGATTTCGTTATCAAGGCAGCTTCCCGTTCCTGTGACAAGGTGAATTATCGCCAATCGATCCGCAATTTTGCTGGCAATCGTGCATTGACAGAAATTGACGATTTTATTATCGGGGAGGCGCAAGACGCAAAAGGATTTTTTGATATTGCGGGAATTAAATCTCCTGGCCTCACCTCTGCTCCTGCCATTGCCGTGGATATGGTATCCATGCTGGGGGCAGCTGGTCTTTCCCTAGTCAAAAAGGAGGAATATATCGACCGGAGGGAAAAAGTTACCTTCCGTGATCTTTCCCCCCAGGAACGTGCGGAGCTCATTAAAAAAGACAGCCGTTATGGAACAATCATCTGTCGCTGTGAAACTGTAACTGAAGGGGAAATCGTGGATGCCATTCACTCCCCTACCGCTCCCCGATCTGTAGATGCCATCAAGCGCCGTTGCAATGCGGGAATGGGTCGCTGCCAGGGCGGTTTTTGTGGGCCTCGCGTCTTGGAGATACTCTGTAGGGAGCTTGGCCTTGATCCCCGTGAAATTCCACAGGACAAAGATGGTTCCTATATTGTCATGGGTGAGACAAAAACAAGAGGAGGTAACAACTAATGCAATATGATCTTGTCGTTGTCGGCGGAGGTCCTGCTGGATTGGCGGCTGCACTTTCTGCCCATGAAAATGGTGTTAACAGTATCCTCATCATCGAACGTGACCGTGAACTAGGTGGCATCCTCAATCAGTGTATCCACAATGGTTTTGGCCTGCACTATTTTAAGGAAGAACTGACAGGGCCGGAGTACGCCCTTCGTTTTATCGATATGCTGCAAAACACAGGGATCGATATTAAACTTGGCACTATGGTCCTGGATATCGCAGAAGACCGCACCATCCAGGCCATGAACAGTGTCGATGGCTATATGATGATAAAGGCTAAGGCCATCATCTTAGCTATGGGATGCCGGGAACGTACCAGAGGCGCTATTGCCATTCCAGGAGACCGGCCTTCCGGCATCTTCACCGCTGGAGCGGCCCAACGTTACCTCAATATGGAAGGCTATATGGTAGGCAAACGGGTATTGATCTTGGGATCTGGCGATATCGGGTTAATCATGGCCCGGCGTATGACGCTGGAAGGAGCAAAAGTCTTAGCGGTTGTGGAACTTATGCCCTATTCCAATGGCCTTAACCGCAACATTGTTCAGTGCCTTCAGGACTATGATATTCCCCTCTATCTTTCCCATACTATCACCGATATCCAGGGCCATAAACGGGTAGAAAAAGCCATTGTTTCCAAGGTGGATGCCAACAGAAAGCCCATTCCGGGAACGGAAATCGAATTTGATTGTGACACCATTCTTCTTTCAGTGGGTCTGATTCCGGAAAATGAGCTATCCCGTGGCGTAGGAATCCAGATCGATCCCCGTACCAACGGGCCCGTCGTCTATGAAAATATGGAAACTTCCCTAGAAGGTGTTTTTGCCTGCGGCAATGTGGTTCATGTCCACGATCTAGTTGACTTTGTCACCCAGGAAAGTATGCGTGCTGGTAAGGCTGCCGCACAGTACATTTTAGGAAATACTCCAAATCAGAAAAATTTGATTACCGTTAAAAACGGCAGTCATGTCAACTATACGGTTCCTCAGTATATTCGGCCTGACCATGTCGAAAAACTGGTAGAGGTCTTCTTCCGTGTGGATAATGTTTACAGCAATATGCGCATCGTGGTCACATCTGGTGGACAAGAATTATGTAGCTTTAAACGGGAACATATGGCTCCTGGAGAAATGGAAAAAATTGTTGTACCGAAAAAATTTCTTGACGAAGCGAAACAGGATGAAATCACCATTGCAGTAGTCAATCAGGAGGAAGCAAAATGAAGGAACTGATCTGTATTGTCTGCCCCAAAGGATGTCACCTGCGGGTTGACGAGGAAAATGGCTATAAAGTGACGGGCAACAGTTGTCCCAAGGGTGCGGATTATGGTTATAAGGAGCTGACCCATCCCACCAGGGTAATCACCTCTACCGTAAAAATTCATGGCGGCATTCATCATCGTCTCCCTGTGAAAACAAGCTGTGATATCCCCAAAGACAAAATCTTTGATGTTGTCCGATTATTAGACAATGTTGAAGTAGAAGCGCCTGTACATAAGGGAGACATCATCATTGAAAACATTTTAAATACAGGTGCGAATATTATAGCGACCAGAAATATGTAAGTTTTTTGTTAATATTGATTTTTTTTGATTTTTTTAAATATCATGACAGCAGAATACATAAAAATCTATTCTTCTTTGCTTGACGATTTATTTTGTTTTTTGCGGATAAAATATTGTATTTTACATGTAAATGGGCTATAATAATTATGGTACTTGTTGCGGGATGCAATAGGTTATCAATTATTTTATTTGATTACTTCTTATTTCTTCTTCTCAATAAAAGGAGCCGGATGTGTGAAAGCACATTCGGTTCCTTTTATTTTGCGTATTTCTGATCGTTTTGAATAAACAAGAAAAGGATGGAATTCTTCGCAGAAATTCCATCCTTTATCACTCACTTCTTTTTCTTTTGTCCGTAATAAGCATTCTTTCCATGTTTTCTCAGATAATGCTTATCCAAAAGCGCCTGCTGCATGGGAGGATATCCTTCTCCTGCCAGCATCTGTGTATGCCAGGCCATCATAGCAACCTGTTCTAACACAACAGCATTGTGTACTGCCTCTACCGGATTTTGACCCCAAGTAAAAGGACCATGACTATGGACTAGGACCGCCGGTACCATATCTGGATCGATATGCCGTTTATTAAATGTTTCTACGATTATTTTACCTGTTTCCAGCTCGTATTCCCCAGCGATTTGCTGATCGCTCATCAGTCCGGTACAAGGTATGTCACCATAGAGGTAATCGGCATGTGTGGTTCCATAAGCTGGAATATCTTTTCCAGCCTGCGCCCAAATTGTAGCCCAATTGGAATGGGTATGGACAATGGCTCCAAGCCCAGGAAAACTACGATAGAGTTCCAAATGGGTTGGTGTATCCGAGGAGGGATTCAGTTCCCCTTCTACTACCTCTCCTTGAAGATTCACCACCACCATGTCCTCAGGTTTCATCACATCATATTCCACTCCGGACGGCTTAATAACTACAAGGCCTTTTTTCCTGTCAATGGCGGAGACATTTCCCCAAGTAAAGGTAATCAGTCCATAGTGAGGCAGTAACATATTTGCCTCATATACTTGTTTTTTCAAAGATTTGAGCATGAAAAACCTCTTTCTTAACGGTCCACAGCTTTTTTAATCTTTTTTAGCCGCTTCATCACATCATTTCCACCTCTGCCGAAGTAATCATGCAGGATAGAATATTCCGCATAGAGCTGATCGTAAACAGCCACATTTTCCGGAATTGGCTGATAGATCACATCTTTGAGTTTGCCCATTACTTTTGCGGCATCAAATACGCTGTCATAGCCACCCTTTTCTTTACCCGCGGCCACTGCTCCGAAAATTGCAGATCCAAGGGCCGGTCCCTGGGTACTTCCCGCAATTTTTATGGGCATATTGATAATATCCGCATAAATCTGCATAACCATAGGACTTTTCTGTGCAATCCCTCCGGAAGCATAAAACTCTTCGACAGGCACGCCGCTTTCCCGGAAAGTCTCGATAATCTTTCTGGTTCCGTAAGCTGTGGCTTCAACCAAAGCACGATATATTTCTTCAGGCTTGGTAGCCAAAGTGAGTCCTACCATCATTCCAGTAAGATCTACATCTACAAGGCAGGAACGATTGCCATTCCACCAATCAAGGGCCAGCAACCCACTTTGTCCAGGACGGAGAGCTTTTGCTCTTTCTTCCACGTATTGATACACATCTTTATTCTCCGCTTTTGCGGCAGAATAGTACTCGGAAGGCAGACAATTTTCCATAAACCAGGCAAAGTGATCCCCTACACAGGATTGGCCAGCTTCATAGCCAAAATAACCAGGAAGAATTCCATCCTCTACCACGCCGCACATACCCGGTACCTCTTTTTCCACTTCAGAAAGGAGCATGTGGCAGGTAGAAGTACCCATAATTGCCAGCATTTTATCCGGTCCATCAATTTTTACTGCTGGTACACAGACATGGGCATCCACATTTCCTACTGCCACGGCGGTACCTGCCTTCAGCCCCGTCAGTTTCGAAGCAGCCTCAGTAATCTCTCCAGCCTTTTGACCCAAAGGAGTAATGGGACATCCAAGTTTCTCCTCTACAAAGTTTTCCAAACGAGGATCCAACGCTCGATAAAAATCTTTGGAGGGGTAGCCTTTTTTCTTATGCCAAATTGCTTTATATCCCGCGGTACAGGAGTTGCGGGTCTGGACGCCGGTTAACTGCCAAATGACCCAGTCAGCTGCTTCAATAATGAAATCTGTAGCTGCATAGACATCAGGTGCTTCATCAAGAATCTGCCAAACCTTTGGCACTACCCATTCCGATGAAATCTTGCCACCATATCTAGGGAGCCAATCTTCTCCTCGTTTTTCAGCGATTTCATTCAGTTGATTGGCCTTATCCTGCGCTGCGTGGTGTTTCCACAGTTTCACATAAGCGTTAGGATTGGACTGAAATTCCTTCAAAAAGCATAGCGGCGTTCCATCTGCTTTGACCGGCAGAATCGTACACGCAGTGAAGTCAATACCAATACCGATGACATCTTCCGGACTAATTCCAGTTTTTTTCAATACATCCGGTATGGTATGGGAAAAGACATCCAGGTAGTCTTGTGGTTGCTGTAAAGCCCAGTCAACACCTAGCTTTGTGCCATCCGGCAGTTTCTCATCCATGACACCATGGGGATATTCAAACACACTGCTGCCCAGTTCGTTACCTGTCGTAACATCCACAAGAACTGCGCGTCCAGAAAGTGTTCCAAAGTCCACACCAATTGTATACTTTCCCATAATAACCTCCCTTTCGCGGAAATCCGCCTTTTCATAGAATTGTCAGACTGTATCTTGTACGTACAACTCCACATTGTAACTATTGTAATTCGATTTCAAAAAAAGAGCAATAGAGAATATGAATGAAAAAAACTATAAAATTTTTACAGAGTCCCGTTCTACCATTTGCGGTTTCATAACCAACGTCTGATCCTCTTCCGGACGATCAATTAACTTGATGATGCGGTCTGCAGCCTGTTCCCCAAGATGAGCACCCGCATGTGCGACAGATGTAATCCCAATCGACTGAATCGTTGCAAGATTAGAATCGTCAAAACTGACGATGGACATATCATCCGGCACTTTTTTATCATTTCGGGCCAACATGTCCATAAATTTTAACGCAATCTGATCATTGTAGCAGACCACACCTGTGCATCGACTGAGTCGACTCATAATAATTTTGTCAAATTCTCCTGAGAAAAAGCTTTCTACATCTTCTGTTGTATACCATACGACAGAACTGTCATTGAGAATAATTCCAGAGTTTTTCAGCGCTTTTGCAAATCCCGCATATCGGCTATGTCCCTGAATATCATCTGACTTAAATATACCGCCGATCTTTCGGTGACCTGCGTTAATCAAGGTTGAAGCAGCTGTATACCCGCCATACTCATCATCCATAATGACCTTATTACAGGGCAGGGCAGGATAATAGCCATTGATAAAAATATAGGGAATCCCCTGGGCATCAAATTCTTTATAAATATCTAAATTAGGATTGGGCAAAGCGCTTTTTGTCGCTTCTACAATTAGTCCATCAATTCCTTTATCTAAAAGTGAACGGAGCAGTTTTCCCTCGTTTTCAACTTTGTTGTATGTAATTCCTAATGACATACCATAGCCATAGTGGGATAACACCGTATCAATCCCTTTAATAATGCCGGGAAAAATGTAGTCATCAACATAGGTTGTAATGACACCAATATTCATAGTTTTGGGATGGCTTTGAATATTGGAAGAACAAATATAAGTGCCGCTGCCTCTTCTTCTCTCTAAAAGCCCTTCTGCTTCCAAGGCTCCTATCGCCTGCCGCACAGTTTGACGACTGATACCGAATTTTTCTGCCAAAATATTTTCAGAAAGCAGTTTTTCCCCGTTGGCAAAGGTTTTATCCATGATGTTTTTTCTGATCCATTCTCTGAGATAAACATGTTTTGGAACGTTTTTTATGTCCATAATACAACTCACCTCCTGATTGTACTTACATCTTTTCTTATTGTAAATGTTATTTACAGTGAAAACAATTGACAAAACTTATATTTTTTCAGATATTTTTTATATTTTTGATACAAATTTAAAATAAGCTCTTTATATTTATTGCAAAATATCAAATTTTATTCTATTTTTTCCCAAATTTAAAAATAATAAGAAACCGTTATTTGCTTATCGTTGTTTTATTTACTTGTTTTCTAAGAGAAATTGTACCAAATTTTTTTGTGAAATTTTCCAAAAAATCTCCTATATTATTGGGGGCTCCTCATCGTATGGATACGATAAAAAACCCGGGAAACTATTCCCAGGTTTTTTATTTCACTATTCCAATACAATATATTGTCGTATATTTTCAAGGGTCTTTTCTCCGATACCCGACACGTTGACAAGCTCCTCCATGGTTCTTATCACCCCCACAGTGTTACGGTAGTCAATAATTGCTTGCGCTTTTGCAGGCCCAATCCCGGGAATCAGATCCAACTCCTCTTTGGTTGCTGTATTGATATTGATGGGAAAGCTGGCAGTTACACTGGATGTAACATCCGATGACTCATAGACATCTCCTCTTCCATCTGGAAGTTCCTCTGAATCCTCCTCATAGTAATAAAATTCCGGCTCTATCGTGGAGGGGATGGTCGCCACATTAAAGGCCACCAAAAAGATTGACATGACTAAAACTGCGATCAACAAGATCTTCATGTCACGATGATTGCCCATGATCCCACGTCCCATCTACAAATATTAACATCCATATCATACCACATTTTTCGACTATTTTCGATTATAGTATAAAAAAAGAGACGCTCATGCGTCTCTTTTTTACATCAAAGGATATTAAAGGGAAGCTTTTACCTTTTTGGCAATATCTTCGCCCGTCAATTCAAATTGTTTTAAGAGCTCTCCTGCCGGACCAGAATAGCCGAAGCGATCTTTTACACCGATCCGATGGACCTTTACTGGGCAGTTTTCACTGACAACAGAGGCCACAGCTTCACCCAAACCGCCAACAATGCTATGTTCCTCGGCAGTAAAGAGCAGTCCAGTTTCTCGAGCGGCCTTCAGGACAATCTCTTCATCCAAGGGTTTGATGGTATGGATATTGATAACACGGACATGAATCCCCTCATCTTCCAAAATCTTTGCCGCTTTCAGAGATTCCTGAACCATCAGGCCTGTGGCAATAATCGCCGCATCATTGCCGTCTTTGAGCTGGATTCCCTTGCCCAATTCAAAATGATAGTCTGGGCCATTGTTGATGTTTTCTACCGCAAGACGGCCAAAGCGCAGATAAACAGGGCCTTCATGGAGAATGGCAGCTTCTACCGCCGCTTTTGTCTCAGTATCATCACAGGGATTGACCACTACCATGCCCGGAATAGCCCGCATAAGAGCAATATCCTCCAAGCATTGGTGGGTAGCGCCATCCTCGCCTACTGTAATACCCGCATGGGTAGCACCAATTTTTACGTTCAAATGAGGGTATGCGATAGAATTGCGAATAATTTCATACGCTCTGCCTGCCGCAAACATGGCGAAAGAACTTGCAAAGGGAATCTTGCCGCAGGTCGAAAGACCGGCTGCAACTCCCATCATATTGGCCTCAGAAATTCCACATTCATAGAAACGTTCTGGAAATTTTTTCAGGAATACTTCTGTCTTGGTTGCTTTTGCAAGGTCTGCATCCAAAACGACAAGATTTTTATATTTTTCACCCAGCTCAGCCAAAGCGGCGCCATAACTTTCACGGGTTGCCTTTTTTACCATTTCTGCCATTTATTCCACCTCCAAGCTCTTAAGCTGTGCATTCAGCTCGTCCATTGCCTGTGCATACTGCTCATCATTGGGAGCGGATCCATGCCATGCTACATTGTTTTCCATGAAGGAAACGCCCTTGCCTTTGATAGATTTTGCAATAATCACTGTAGGCTTGCCTTGGGTTGCTTCCGCTTGATCTAAGGCAGAAAGGATCTGATCGTAGTCGTGGGCATCAATGGTGATCACTTCAAAGCCAAAGGAGGCGAATTTTTCAGCCAATGAATCGGCAGAATTAGAGTAAGCCACATTGCCGTCAATCTGCAATCCGTTGCAGTCCACAATCGCGCACAAATTATCCAGGCCGTAATTTGAAGCAAACATTGCAGCTTCCCAAATCTGGCCTTCCTGGGTCTCACCATCGCCGATGATGGAGTAAACACGGTAATCTTTATGATCTGCTTTCGCAGCAGCGGCCATACCACATGCCGTGGAGAAGCCCTGACCTAAAGATCCAGTGGACATATCGATACCGGGAGTTCCTTTCATATCAGGATGCCCTTGGAGCATTGCGCCGGGCTTCCGCAGCTTTTTCAGCTCCTCTACCGGGAAATAACCTTTCAGCGCTAAAGCGGCATAGAGGCCGGGAGCACAGTGGCCCTTCGAAAGGACCAGACGGTCACGGTCTTCCCACTTGGGATTTTTCGGGTCAACCCGCATTTTGTAAAAATACAGGCAGGATAACAGGTCAGCAATTGACAAAGACCCACCGGGATGTCCGGATTTGGCTGCATGGACTGCATCCACTGCGTGGATTCTAATTTTACATGCCATGCACTCCAACTGTTTTTTCTCATTTGGTTGCATAAGAACACTCCTTCTGCCACTGATGGCAATAATTTCTGATAGGCTAGATTTCATAGGTATTTTCTAAATATTCAATCAGCTCCGCTACAGCGCCGTCCAAACAATTGCAAAATTGGCGCTCACACAGGGTTTTAATTTCCGGCCGGGAGTCTCCAGGACACACCGGATGCCCCACGCACTTCAGCATCTCCACATCGTTGTCATAATCGCCAATGGCATAGACATTTTCCAATGGGACTCCGTAGAGCTGGGCCAGCTTCGGCATGGCAGTGCCCTTGGTAACATGAGCCGGAAGCATCTCTAAATAGAATGGACCGGTTTGGACAAAATAAACGCCCTCCACCTGCATATGATAAGCATAATCCAGAATTTCAGGCATGACGTCGCCTTCAGAGCCAAACATAATTTTAAAACAGCTACCCGATAATCCCGAAACTCCGTCTACTTTGATATGCTTTAGGAATTCATTATTCAAATGCTGTTGAGTAATACAATTCATACGGGGAATATAAATATCCCTGTCTATATAGACCTCAATGCCGGTACGAGGGAAGCGGTCATAGATTTCCTGGACATACTCCATGGCATGGGGAGGAAGAAAATGGGTGTCGCCAATCTGGTGGGTTGTATAATCATAAATACCGCCACCATTAAAGACAATAGAGGGTCCTATCGGAGGCAATTGATTAACATAATACTGCGCTGAGACAATGGCGCGGCCCGTAGCAATAGCAAAATTTCCGCCTTCATTGATGAACCGTTCAATGGCTACCAAGTTCTTCTTTGGTATGCCCGTCTTCGCAGTCATCAATGTGCCATCCATATCGGTGACAAGCAAGATCTCCGAAAGCTTTGTCATAGGTTCCTTCCTTTCTATCATCTACTCCACAGGTAGGCCTTTGATAAATTGGTCAAAGTAGCTCGGCAATGGAGACGTAAACTCCATATATTCCCCGCTGCGCGGATGAACAAATCCCAAAGTTTGGGCATGGAGGCATTGGCCCTGAAGGCTCTTGATCACCTTTTTAGGGCCATAGACAGGATCGCCGGCTACTGGATGTCCGATATAAGCCATGTGTACCCTAATTTGGTGGGTCCGACCTGTTTCCAACCGCAACTTCAGTTGGGTAAAACCGCGAAAATACTGTACAACCTCAAAGTGGGTAATCGCTTCTTTGCTATTTCTCTCTGTGACCGCCATCTTCTTGCGATCCACTGGATGCCTCCCAATGGGAGCGATCACCTCACCCTTTTCTTCTTTCATGTGGCCGTAGACCACGGCCGCGTAAATACGGGTAAAGGAATGATCTTTTATCTGTTGGGCCAGAGAAAGATGAGCAAAGTCGTTTTTTGCCACCATGAGCAGCCCACTGGTGTCCTTATCGATACGGTGAACGATACCGGGACGCATAACACCACCAATGCCCGATAAAGAGTTCCTACAATGAAAAAGCAATGCGTTGACAAGGGTACCATCATGGTTGCCCGCCGCCGGATGAACTACCATCCCTTTCGGCTTGTTGACAACAAGGAGGTCTTCATCCTCGTAGACAATATCCAGGGGTATATTCTCAGGGAGAACACCCAAAGGAATTGGAGGAGGGATGGTTAATTCCACTCGATCACCGGGTTTCGCCTTGGCGTTTTTAGAAACGACTCTGCCCTCCAATCGCACCTCGCCCGCTTCCATAAGCCTTTGAATACTGGCACGGGACTGATCTTCCACAACATCAGCCAAATACTTATCCAGCCGGACTTCTTCCTCCCCTGCTACCGTCAAAATAATAGTCTCTTTCTCATTCATGAGAAATCACCTGTGAGGTTTCTTTATCCTTCTTTCCGTCAAAAAACAGAATATAGATTACAATAGCAATCATCCCTATGACAACACAACAATCGGCAAAATTAAATACGGGAAAATCTATAAAAGAAAAGTTGAGATAATCTACTACAAAGTGGTTTCCCGCAGCATCTACCCGAAAAATCCGGTCTATGAGATTGCCAACTCCCCCTCCGATGACAACGCTGATCATCCAAATCAAAAAGGGAGACTGAACCTTTTTCATCAACATGAATACAACGGCTGCGATGATAGCAAGGGACGTTACCCCCACCAAGAGCCAAGTATTCCCCGCAAAAAGCCCCCAGGCAGCGCCAGTATTTTCAACATAAACCAGATCGATGAGCCCCGGTATCAGTGTCACTGTGCCGGCGTCCTGCAGCCAGGTTACAGCAAAAAACTTAATAAGCTGATCGATAGCGGCCAAACCAGCAGCTGATAATAACGCAATATAAACCATACGAATATCCTGTCCCTTTCGAATTGATAGCGCAAGGGTAGCATAAATTTGCGGTGTATCTCAAGGAGACACACCGCAAGAAATTATTCTTTGATAATTGAGGCACACCGGCTGCATAAAGTCGGATGCTCTATATCCTGGCCAACAGTATTACTGAAGGTCCAGCAACGTTCACATTTCTCGCCGTCAGCCTTGGAAATAGTGACCTTAAGGCCTTCTACATCCCCTGCAAAATCTCCACTGGGAGTATTCACAATTTCAACAGCGGACACAATAAATGCTGTCGTCAATTCCTTTTCCACGCTCTTCAAGAAGTCATAAAGTTCACCCTCACAGCCCAAGGTAACCTTAGCCTCCAAGGATTTTCCAATAACTTTTTGTTTTCTCGCCAGCTCCAGCGCTTTATTGACATCTTCACGAATATCCTTAATCCGGTTCCACTTGGTCATGAAGGCGCTATCCTCGCTGAGCCCAGAGGTAGAAGGCATGTCATTAAACATCACACACTCGCTATCCTCGCTGTCAAGATGGGGCAAGAATTTCCAGATTTCATCAGCAGTGAAAGCCAAAATTGGAGCCAACATCCGAGTCAGAGCGCTAAGAATACGGTAAATAGCAGTCTGCGCTGCACGCCGGGAAAGAGAATCCGGCTTTTCAACATACAGGCGGTCTTTCAAAATGTCCAGATAGAAATTCGACATATCAATCACACAGAAATTGCGCACTGCATGGTAGATCAAATGGAACTCGAAGTGATCGTAGGCATCGCGCACCTTGCCGATAAGGCTATCCAGCTGGGTCAACGCCCAACGATCCAGCTCAAAGAGCTGATCATCTGCGACCATGTCCCGGTTGGGATCAAAGTCATAGAGATTGCCCAGAATATAACGCGCCGTATTGCGGATCTTCCGATACACTTCAGAAAGCTGCTTGAGAATATCAGGAGAAATACGAATATCCGCATGATAATCAGAGGAGGCAACCCACAGCCGCAGTACATCTGCACCATATTGTTTGATGATATCTTCAGGAACAATTCCGTTGCCCAAAGACTTGGACATTTTCTTGCCTTCTCCGTCTACAACCCAGCCGTGGGTACAAACTGCTTTATACGGTGCTGTACCAAGGGCTGCCACCGAGGTCAACAAGGAGGACTGGAACCAACCGCGGTACTGATCCGCACCCTCTAGATAGAGGTCTGCAGGCCAGCGCAGTTCCTTTCTTTCTTTGAGGACTGCTGCGTGGGTACAACCAGAATCAAACCACACATCCATAATGTCGTTTTCTTTGGTAAAGTGAGTGCCGCCACAGTGCGGACACTTAAAGCCCTCCGGCAGAATCTCATCTGCCTCCTTGGTATACCAGGCGTCAGAGCCTTCTTTTCGGAAAAGATCGGACACCGCTTTGATGCTCTCATCGGTGACAACATGCTCACCACAGTCTGCGCAGTAGAAGATGGGGATAGGAACACCCCAGGTCCGCTGCCGAGAGATACACCAGTCGGAGCGGTCTCTTACCATACCGGTAATCCGATCTTCACCCCAGGCAGGAATCCAATGAATATCTTTGATCGCCTTGTATACATCCTCTTTAAAGCCGTCAATGGAACAGAACCACTGTTCGGTCGCACGGAATAACACCGGCTGTTTACACCGCCAGCAGTGTGGATACTGGTGAATGATCTTTTCGATAGCAAAAAGATGTCCCGTCTCATCCAAATGCTTGGCAATGGCCTTATTGGCCTCATCTGTCGTCAAGCCGGCAAATTGTCCGGCAAGTTCTGTCAACTTACCCTTATCATCCACCGGTACTACAATTGGAATCTCAGGATAATGGTTGACACAAACCTCGAAGTCCTCAATACCGTGTCCCGGGGCAGTATGGACACATCCGGTACCACTTTCCAGGGTAACATGGTCACCCAAAATCACCAGGGAATCCCGATCAATAAAGGGGTGTTCGCAAACCACATATTCCAGCTCTTTACCCTGGATGGATCCTACAATTTCATAATTTTCGATTTTAGCGGCTTTCATGGCATTGTCTACAAGTTCTCTCGCCATGATATAATATTCATCCCCAGCCTTGACTGCACAGTATTCAAAGTCAGGGCCAAGGCAGATGGCTACGTTACCCGGCAAGGTCCAGGTGGTCGTTGTCCAGATCACAAAGTAAGTTTTGGACAGATCCACCCCCAAAGGTGCCATTTTTCCCTTATCATCCTTTACCTTAAACTTAACATAGATGGAATGACAAGGATCCTCCGCATATTCAATCTCTGCCTCCGCCAGCGCCGTAACACACTCAGGGCACCAATATACCGGCTTTAAGCCTTTATAGATATAGCCTTTTTTCGCCATTTCACCGAAAATTTCGATCTGGCGGGCCTCAAATTCGGGCTTCAAGGTCAGATAGGGGTCATCAAAATCCCCCCAAACGCCAAGGCGTTGGAACTGTTTTTTCTGATTTTCTACAAAGGACAATGCAAATTCACGGCAGTGATGGCGGAGGTCTACCGCCGACTTAATATTATTGACGCCGATACTCTTCATTGCCTTAAGTTCGATGGGCAGACCATGGGTATCCCAGCCCGGAACATAAGGAGACTGGAATCCGGCCATATTTTTATAGCGAACAATAAAATCTTTCAGTACTTTGTTAAGCGCTGTACCCAAATGGATGTCTCCATTGGCATAAGGCGGGCCGTCATGAAGCACATACAGAGGTTTCCCCTCATTTTTTTTGATCAGCTTCTCATAACGTTTGTTCTCTTCCCATTCCTTGAGCATCTCGGGTTCCCTCTGGGGCAACGCCGCACGCATCTGAAAATCTGTCTGGGGAAGATTCAGTGTTTGATTATAGTCCTGAGGCATTGGGTATTCTCTCCTTAATATTTTAGGTATCCAAAAATACCGTTATTTGTCGGAATCACGGGTCAAGTCATAGGCAGCGCCGAATTTAAGCGGACCAAACTTGTTTTCGCTCTTGGTCTCGCTCTTTGCAGGCTGGCTCAGTTCCTGAATGCCCTGAGCGATATCTGCGTGATAATCTGGCTTAAATGCAGAGCTGCTCTTTTTTATGATAAATTCATCCTCTTCAGCCACTTCCTCAACAGCAGCCGCTTCGTCGGATTGGGAATTCTCTACAACAGAAATGGACGGCCCTTCGTTGAGCTTGGTTTCCTCGGGCTGAACCGCAGCATCCTCTTTCGGTTCAGAAGAGGAAATATCGTCAATATTGATTTCCACCGCATCTTCCTTTTCATCGTCAAAATCAGGAAGCGCTGTGATTAACTCTAAATGGGCTTTATACAGGGAAAGTAATTTCTCTTTAAAGTTTTTAACTTCCGTCTGCATCAACTGCAGGGCGTACTGCTCTTTTTCGATTTTATGCTGAGCATTTTCTACGATGCGTTCTGCCTTAATCTGAGCATCACGCATAATGAGCTCCGCCTTATTTTTCGACTCTTTGACAATATTGTCTCCCAGTTTCTGGGCGCCGATCAACGCGGCACGAAGGCTGTCCTCGTCGTTCCGGTACTCCTCAACCTTGTCAGCTAAAACCTCAATTTTAGCCTCCAGTTCATTTTTCTCGGCCTGAAGGGCAGCCATAGCCGATGCAACTTCCTGCATGAAAACATCTACGTCCTCAGGCCGGTAACCGGAAAATTTAGTCTTCTCAAAAGTTTTGTTGGCAATCTCATTCGGAGTTAACATTCCCTGTCCTCCCTCTCACTTATATGAATTTTTTCGTATGGATAAAGGTTCTGCCCTTACGGGTTGTCCCTCCGATGCTGTCAACCAGAAATCGTCCATATCCGCGAATGGAGAGTTGATCTCCCTCCTCCACGGTTTTGTCCTTGTCTTCGCACACCAGAAAATTTAGCGCCACCAATCCAGATGTAATGAGACGCACTGCTTTTTCACGGCTCAAAGAAAGCAGCAGTGCAACGACACAATCAAGGCGCATAGAACTGACCGTACCTTCCGACTCTACAAAATGATGGAGGGCAGGCAAAGGGTCTTGAAAACCATCACTGATTTTTACACCTTCTCTGCCCACCTTGGACAATTCATTTTTCACTAGCCGAGCCGCAGGTTCTCTGAGGAAAACTACGCACCGACCTGGCTCTATCAGAATGTCGCCAACACTGTCCCGGGTAATATTAAGGTGCATCAGCGCCCCCAGCACATCCCGATGTGACAACTGCGCTTCCCTGCGAAAGGTAAGTGTCAAAGCACACAGAGGATAATCTCCTACCTCTGGCTCACAATACGGCGGGAAAAAGCCCGCCATCGTTCGTTCACTTCCCGGATATCCACCGAAAAAATCCAGTGTAACATCCACAGGTTTGATCATGGACTGAATTACCGCAGATTGGTGTAAATCCAAAAAGCCCAGGAATTTTGGCGTGTATTGATCCCGGGCAAATATGAAACAATCTTCGGCCCGGGACAAAAGAAGTTTGTCCTCAGGCGAAGATAAAACTGTCGTCATCACATTTCTCCCGTGCAAGCAATATTAAAAGAAAACGCCATTGCTCTCCAGCTCATCCAGGAGTTCTCCTTTGATGTCTACGTTATAGGGTGTAATAATATAAGTGCTGTTAGCGACTCTCTGCAGATGGCCATTGTTGGCATAAGCCACACCGCTTAAAAAGTCAAGCAGCCTTCTGGCAACATCCCGATTGGTAGACTCCAGATTCAGTACCACTGTGTGTTTGGAATTCAGATGGTCAGCTACAGCGCTGGCATCGTCAAAGCGCTCGGGCTTTACCAATACGACCTGCAGCTGTGTTGTGGCATGAATGTTTACCACCTTGTTGCGCTGCTTTCCAGCCGTATCCTCTGCCGGAGCCTCCACCTCGTCGTCAAATTTAGAAGAAATTATATCCATGTCGTCATCTTCGTAGTTTTCGTCAGGTATTCCCATAAAGTTCTTGAATTTGTCCATCATTCCCATGACAAAATTCCCCCTTAATAGTTTCGTTTGCCGAAGATTGCTGTGCCAAGACGTACCATGTTAGACCCATGGCGGATTGCAGTCAGATAATCGCCTGACATTCCCATCGACAATAAATCCATAGAAACATTATCTATTTTTTTCGTGCCGATGTCAAGAAATAGCTGATACATTCTGTCAAAATAGTCCTCCAAATCTGAAATTTGATCACAAATTGGAGGAATCGCCATCAGTCCAGCTACATGGATATGGGGATATGCAGAAGTTTCCTCCACAAAATCCAGCACCTTATCCGGATCCAGACCTGACTTGCTCTCTTCCCTTCCGATATTGACTTCTAGCAGCACTTTCATCCTTTTATTCAGTTTTGCCGCCTCTTTTTCAATTTCAGCCAGCAATCGGTGGTTGTCCACCGATTCAATACAATCCACTTCCCCTATAATGTATTTTACCTTATTGGTCTGCAGATGTCCGATCATATGGACAGAGACATCGTTTCGATGATATTTGTCCTTCTTAGAGAGAAATTCTTGTACCCTGTTTTCCCCCAGGAGCTTGATACCGCAGTCAATGGCGGTATTGACAAAAATAGGGTCTACTGTCTTTGTTACCGCCATCAGTGTAATATCATCCGGGTTTCGCCCACAGGAAAGCGCCGCCTTAACGATCTCCTCACGAATCCGATCAATATTTTCCCGTATCTGTTCCTGTTTCTCTTTAACTGAGTAACTTTCCATCATATAAATCTGTCCCTTCTACAATAATCTCGTCAAACAATTGCAGTGATCCATCTGTATCCAATTCGTCAATGGAACTGAGGACAAAATCTTCTCCAACAAATATGGGATAAATCTGTTTAAAGCTCACTCGGTCTCCAATGCGGACAAAAACGCCCTGTACATTGTTTTGAATCCGGATCGCTTTCTCAGGAACACGCAGTCCAGTATAGCTTTCAAACTGAATCTGCGCCTGTGCCGTCCTCATTTGAGCAAGATCAGAAGACATACGATTACACCGGATAATAACAATATTATTTTCTGAGGTATCATCACTGAAAATCTTCATAACTTCCCCAGGAACGCTTTCCTCATCAGTCTCACTAAAACTCAGACTAACATCAGAACCTTCTACAAACTTCGAGGCATCATCTGCGGACACCTGAGCCGCATAAAACCAGTTAAACTCACTGATGATCTTTCCTATATGCCCGCTTTGAGGCTCTATCTCTTGGGCGATGAGATCTTCATACTCTTTAACACTCATCTGATCCATTGCCTCAAACTTCAGTGTTTCCTCCAATCCATCAGTAGAACCTACAAAATACCCGGCCAAAGGAGATGTAATCGTCTGTTCTGTTCCAGCGGCAGCCGTACTTTCCAATTGCTCCTTTTCCGCAGTCAATTCTTGGATTGTAGCGCTGAAATCGGTAGTATTACCAGTGGACATCTGTTTTTTATTGATAAGAGAGACCAAATTCATCTTGGTATCTTCTATCTCTCCCACCTGCCCAGATGAAGCAGCGTCAATGTAATTTCCTAATTCATCTGCAATCTGGCGAGTGATAGAATCCGAATTGGCATAATAGCCGCTGCCAGCGCTTTGGGCTTCTTCCAAAATCTCGATTTGATTGGCCAGTTCTTCAATGCGCACCTTATCGGCCGCATACTGTTCTGATGGATAAATTTCAGCGATCACACTGCCCTGGGATACTTTGGTCCCATCAGCGTTGACATAGCTAATGACATCGCCTGTCTGGCCATCAATTACTGTCTCATCACGAATCATAATTCCTTGGACATCTATGCTGTCCGCCACCGTGAAGTTAAATGCCGTCTCTGTCCGATAGGGAGCATAAAAATAACGCACCGCCTGATAGCCGGCATAAATAACAAGGAATAAAGAAAACACAAAGATTAAAACCTTACCAGTTCGGTTATTCATTGCTAGACCTCAGACTTTTATTCTATACTTTCCTTTTCCGTCTGATCCAAAATGCTGATGGCCCGAGACGGGGTAATGGTGGAAATCGCATGTTTATATACCAAATTCTGTTTTCCCTCGGTGTCGAGAATGACAGTGAAACTGTCAAAACCCTTGACAACACCTTTGAATTGGAAACCATTGGTCAGATAAATGGTCACCGTAATTTTTTCCTTCCGTGCCTGATTGAGAAATACATCTTGTAAATTCATATTTTTGTTCATTTCAAACCACCATTTCTCCAGCGAACCTTGCAAAGGAAAGAAACGGATTCGTCGCTGGCAAAAACCCGCTTTTCCTATTTCCTATGAATCAACTTTTCTGTGTCTGAGCAAGCAACACTGAGCTATATTTTATCATACCATAATTTTGTGTCAGATTTGTTGATGGGCTTTTAAATATATCTTATCACAGTATTCCACTTTTTTCCAGTATTCTTTGCGCTGACCGAAAAACTTCATCATAACCATGGAGAGTATCAGGCAAAATCCACTGAATCCGCTGATCTCTGCGAAACCACGTGAGTTGTCGCTTAGCGTATCGCCGGGTTTCCCTTTTTAGATTCTCCACAGCTTCCTGATAGGAAATCTGACCATCAATATACCCCTTAAGTTCCTTATAGCCTATGGCCTGCCGGGCTGTTTTTAGATCTCCTCTGGACAAAATATCCTTTGCCTCTTCCAGCAGCCCCATCTCCAGCATTTGGTCCACTCGAAGATTAACGCGGTCATACAGCTTCTGCCGGTCGGCGTAGGCAATACCGATCATACATAGCTGGTACTGGCTTTCCTTTTCTTTCGCCCTTTTCTGCATTTCTGACATAGGGATTCCAGTGGTCTGATAAACTTCGATGGCGCGGATCACCCTGCCCACATTGTTGGGATGTAATTTTTCACAGAGCAAGGGATCAATTTTCTGTAATATCGCAAACAAGGCATCGTTGCCCTTTTCCTGTGCCAAGCCCTGTAGATTCTGACGAAGTTGGGGATCAGTTTTTATCTTTTCAAAATTCACATTGTCAATCAAGGAATTAATATAGAGACCAGTTCCACCCACTAGCATAGGGAGTTTCTGCCTGTTTGAAATATCCGCGATTGCTTCTTTCGCCTTTGCACAATACTGAGCGACGCTAAACTCCTCATCCAGGGATAAAAAATCAAAAAGATGATGGGGGATGTCCTGCATCTCCTCAGCCGTTGGCTTGGCCGTGGCAATCTGCATTTCCTTATAAATCTGCATGGAGTCAGCGCAAACGATTTCTCCATGGTAGCATCGGGCCAGGTCAATGGAGAGCCGGGTCTTTCCAGATGCAGTTGGTCCTGTAATGACCAAAAGAGGAATTTTCCTATCCAACCTCGCATCCTCCTTTATTCTTGACCATCATCCTATCCTAGCCTACCGAATTTCTTTTCCAGCTCTGTTTTTTTGATCACTATAGAAACCGGCCGGCCATGAGGACAGTATTTCGCATCGTCATCTTGCCGCAAAAGGGTAATAAGCTGCTCTAATTCCAGAGTATTCCTTTTGTCATTGGCCTTCATCGCCGCCTTACACGCCATGGAATGGTAGAGATCATCCATAACCTGAGGCGTCAGATCTTTTTTATGTTCCAAGATGGAAGTTGCAATTTCACAAACACAGTTCTCAATCTCCGCCGTATCCAGCATCATGGGAGCACTACGAACAAGAATAGTATGATCGCCAAAATCTTCCACGTCAAAGCCGAGAGCGGCATAGGCTTTCACATTTCCGCAGACAGCCTCATGTTCCGGCGGCGTCAGCGTCACCATCACCGGAGACAGGAGAAACTGCCGATCCATCTCACCGAGCCCAGCCTTCAGCCGGTTATATAGCAGCCTCTCATGGGCTGCGTGCTTATCAATGAAAACGACTTTTTCTCCTTGTTCCAGAATCATATAGGTGCGGAAAACCTCTCCCACCAGCCGATAGCCGTCCTCTTCCTTTTGCATTCTATTGGCACTTTCAGAGATCTCTTTTACATTTTTTTCTGTCTCTTCCTGCTGATCTGCCTGGATAGGGCGCAGTGATGGTGAAGTAGTTTCATCCACCGGAATTGCCGCTTTAGGTTTCAGTTCATAGGTAAAGGTGGTGGTATCCTGAAGTGGCCGCAGCTTCTCCCTTTCAGGGGAGGTAAAAATCATCTGTGGACGGTAGGCAGCAGCTTTTGGGGGAACAGGATTCTCGCGTTCAACCAGAGTGCTTTTTCTGGAAGACGGTTTTATCTCTTCAAAGTGAACTTGATTCTTTACAGCATCAATCTGTTCTGTTGCTTTAGCAGCAGACACAGTTTGGCCGGTGGGAGAAACATAAAGCTCCGGCTGATCCCCCGACTTCATAATCGCAGATTTCACCCCGTAATACACAAGGTCAAAAATCATCTTTTCGTTTGCGAAACGAACTTCGATCTTTGCGGGATGGACATTGACGTCTACCATATTTTCCGGAATGGTAATATGGAGCACACAAGCGGGAAATTTTCCCACCATGATGCTGTGTTTATATCCTTCCTCCAACGCTACCATGCAGGTTTTGGATTTGACAAAACGTTCATTGACAAAAAAGTTCTGCATGGTGCGGTTTGCTCGGGCCGCATAGGGTTTTGTAATATAGCCTTGCAAGGTAAGGGTACCACTGGTAAAATTCACCGGTATCAAATCATCAGAGAACTTCTTTCCATAAACTGCATAAATAGTGGATTTTAAGCTATTATCTCCCGGTGTATACAGCCGCTCCTGATTATCCCTCAGAAAACGGATGGATACATTAGGATGAGAAAGCGCAGTTTTCTCCACAACATTGGCGACCGCATTCCCCTCTGAAACGTCTTTTTTCAGAAATTTCATCCGAGCCGGGGTATTGAAAAAAATATCCCGCACAATAATGGTCGTCCCTTTGGGGCATCCAGCGTCATCCAGGCTTTCCACTTCACCACCTGACAAGGTGATGCGGGAACCTACGGTCTCCTCCTGGGTTTTGGTCAGCATCTCTACTTTGGATACCGCCGCAATAGAGGCCAGAGCCTCTCCTCGAAATCCCAGTGTCCCGATGCTTTCCAAATCTTCCTCGCTCTTAATTTTACTGGTGGCATGGCGCAAAAAGGCGTTTCGGACATCCGCCCTTTCAATGCCACAGCCGTCATCCGTAATCCGTATATAGGAAATGCCACCATTCTTTATCTCTACCGTAATGGAAGATGCACCAGCATCAATGGAATTCTCCATCAGCTCTTTAATAGCGGAAGCTGGCCGCTCTACCACCTCGCCGGCAGCAATCAATTCGGCAACATGTTTGTCCAGCACATTGATAACAGGCATCTTTCCACCACCTTCTCATTATTTAAGCATGTTCTTTAATTCGTATAGCTTGTTGAGCGCTTCAATCGGCGTCACCGTGTTAAGATCAATATTCCGGATGGTATCCGCCAACTGGTCATTGACCGACTGGGCAAAGGAAATCTGCATAGAGTCCTCCGCTGCCGCCGCAGGCTTCCTGCCTCTCCGGTGTTCAGCCGGTGTTTTTCCTGCCTCTAGGGCCTTGAGCACCTCATGGGCCCGCTTGATCACCGGATCGGGAATGCCCGCCAGCTTTGAAACCTCGATTCCATAGCTATCATCTGCCCCACCACTGACAATGCGGCGCAGAAAGATAATCTCATCGCCTCGTTTTTTTACCGCAATATTGTAATTTTTTACCCCGCTGATAGTATCTTCCAATTCCGTCAGCTCATGGTAATGGGTGGCAAACAGGGTCTTGGCCCCTAGCTTTCTCTTATCAGCGATATACTCGATCACAGCCCGTGCAATGCTCATGCCATCATAAGTGGAGGTTCCCCGTCCGATCTCATCGAGAATGAGAAGGCTGTTGGATGTGGCATTTTTTAGAATATAGGCCACCTCGCTCATCTCCACCATGAAGGTAGACTGTCCCGCCGAAAGATCATCCGAGGCGCCAACACGGGTAAAGATGCCATCTACAATTCCGATATCCGCACTTTCTGCCGGAACAAAGCTCCCCATCTGTGCCATGAGGACAATCAAGGCGACCTGCCGCATATAGGTAGATTTCCCCGCCATATTAGGCCCGGTAATGATGGCCACCCGGTTTTCGTTTTTATCCAAAATGGCATCGTTGGGGACAAATGGCGCGTCGCTGATGGCCTCAACTACAGGATGCCGCCCCCCTTTGATTTCTACTCTGCCCTCTAAATTGATGTGGGGCCGAACATAGCGGTTCTTTACCGCCACCTGAGCCAGAGAGCAAAATACGTCCAGCTTGGCCACTGCCGTTGCGGTAGCCTGAATTCGATGCAGGGCACTCGCCACCGTTTTCCGAATCTCTTCAAATAACTGATTCTCCAAAAGGATAATCTTATCCTTGGCTGTAAGAATCAGCTCCTCCAATTCCTTGAGCTCCTGGGTAATGTAGCGCTCACAATTGGTCAGGGTCTGTTTTCTTATGTATTCTTCAGGTACTTGGCTTAAAAAGGACTTTGTTACTTCGATATAATAGCCAAACACCCTGTTATATCCAATTTTTAAGTTTTTAATCCCGGTTTTTTCCCGCTGAGACGCCTCAATATTGGCCAAATACTGTTTCGAGTTGTTCACCACGTCCCGCAGGGAATCCAGTTCTTCATTGTATCCATTCTTGATGACCCCACCCTCTTTCAGGGTAACTGGCGGGTCGTCAATAATAGCGTTTTCAATCAAAGAGGCAATATCCTCCAGCGGATCAATGGCATTTTCGATCTGCTCCAGATAGGTTGCCTGGAAAGGGGCAAGAATTCCTTTGATTTCGGGTAATTTTTGAGCTGTAAAGGCCAGTGCCTTTAGTTCTCTTCCATTGACACTCCCATAGACAATACGGGTCATCAGGCGCTCCATGTCAAAGACACCGCCCAGTAATTCCATCAGATCTTGGCGCGCCACATTGTTTTGGGACAATTCATCTACAGCGCCTAAACGTTTAGTGATAATGGTGGGATTGACCACCGGCTGCTCAATATAGGTTTTCATCAGCCGCTTGCCCATGGCTGTCTTTGTCTGATCCAGCACCCAAAGCAATGATCCTTTTTTATCCCCGGAACGCAGCGTTTTGGTCAGTTCCAGGTTTCGCCTTGCCACCAGATCCAAATTCATGAATTGAGTTTCCTGATACAAGTTGATGGTCATCAGCCTCTCGACACCGGTTTTCTGGGTGTCATATAAATAACGAATCAGCCCCCCTAAACTCTTAAGGGCCGCTTTCTTCTCAAAAAGTCCCAACTTTTCAAGATCCGTGTCCGCAAATTGGCTGGTTGCTCTGGTCTTGCAACTTTCTTCTTCAAAATAGCCGTCATCGAGCACATCATACATGCAGTTGAGCTTATCTTTAAAAAACTGGATGACCTGTTTCTTCTCCGCTAAGGTATGATTGGCTACTACCTCACTAGGAGAGAATCGGCTGGACTCGTTCATAATCTTATATTCCACTTCGTCAGTGGAAAGTTCGGTTACATAAACTTCGCCTGTAGAGATATCCGCGAAGCTAAGCCCACAGGCATAGGTATCTAGATAGGCACAGCAGATAAAGTTATTGCTTGCCTCATCCAGCATACTGTTTTCAATCACAGTTCCGGGCGTAACAACCCGGACAACTTCCCGCTTGACAACGCCTTTGGCAAGGGCAGGATTCTCCATCTGCTCACAGATGGCTACTTTATAGCCCTTTTTCACCAGCCGCGCAATATACGCTTCACAGCTGTGGTAAGGAATTCCGCACATAGGTGCTCTTTCCTCCTGCCCACAGTCCCGTCCTGTCAAGGTCAGTTCCAGCTCTTTGGAGGCGGTAATGGCGTCATCATAAAACATTTCATAAAAATCCCCAAGGCGGAAAAACAGAAGCTGATCTTTGTGTTCACTTTTGATCCTAAAATATTGCTGCATCATGGGTGAAAGCTCGGCCACTGTCATTTCCTCCTTGAAAATCTTTATGTTTTGTCACGTTAATCAGATGGCTCTAAGGATTAATGGCATCCAGCGCAGCTAGAGCAGCTGCCGGTGCAGGAGCTAAGCTCCGTATCCGGATCCTCACCGTTAACAGAAAGCATGAGAATCTGGCTGACCTGATTCATCATGGTATCAATTGCCTGCTTGGCCTGGTTAAAAGCGATCATGTTTTCATTGCCAATGATGCTGTTGTAAATTTCTTTGATCTCACGATCTAAGGAGGCCAATTTGGACTGATCCTTTTCTTCCTTACCCAGTTCCTGGTTAAGGCTCATCTTTTTCAGGTTAAATTCAGAAATCTGCTTCTGCAGTGTAGGATCATTGTCGATAAGGTCCTTAGCTTTCATCAGTGCCAGGTAATTTTCGTCTTTCTGGATGGCCTTGCCCATCTCTCTTGCCATTTGAATAATATCCATGGTTATATCCTCCCAAACTTTTTTCAAAATGATTTATTTTAAGGGTCTCCCCACTAAAATACAGCTTTGCCAAACACCGCCCAGTTGGCTGCCCGGTCTATCTTCACATCAACAAAAAGCCCTTTCGCGCTTTCATCACCCGGGAATTCCACAATGATATTCTGCTCACTTCGTCCCGTCATCGTTCCCGGATGTTTTCCAGGACCTTCCACCAATACACGGAGAGTCTGTCCGATCAGTCCTCGATGCCGCCGACTGGCAATCTCTTCCTGCGCCTCTATAATCTCTCTGAGCCATCTGGATTTCTCTGCATAAGGCACTGGATCTTCCATCTGTGCGGCCTTTGTCCCCTCCCGCTTAGAATAGATAAAAGTATAAAGGCTGTCGTATTCTATCTCCTGAACCAACCGGAGAGTTTCTTTGAAATCCTCATAGGTCTCCCCTGGGAATCCTACCAAAATATCGCTGGTGAAGGACACTTCTGGAATCTTCTTTCGGGCATACTGGATCAGCTCCATATATTCCTCCCGGGTATAATGGCGGTTCATTGCCGCTAACACCCGGCTGCTGCCCGACTGGACCGGTAGATGGATGTGGTTGCATACTTTGTCGCATCTGGCAATTGTGTCAATTAGCTCATGAGTACAGTCTTTGGGATGGGACGTCATAAACCGGATGCGAAAATCCCCTTCCAAGCCGTTGATTTTCTCCAGCAGTCCTGCAAAGGAGAGAGGTTTTTTCAGGGTTTTTCCATAGGAGTTGACATTCTGCCCAAGCAGTGTGATCTCTTTATATCCTTGCGCGACCACCCCGCGGATTTCCTCCAGAATTGCTTCCGGTTCCCTGCTGCGCTCCCTGCCTCTGACATAGGGTACAATACAGTATGTGCAGAAGTTATTGCACCCATACATAATGGGAATCCACGCCTTAAGCCCATCCTTTCTGCGCACCGGCATTCCCTCAATGATCTCGCCCGCGCTGTCATGGATGTCAAATATCCTCTTGTTTCGGCTCAGCTTATCTAGTAAAAGCTGTGGAAACGAGGACAAGGCATGGGTACCGAAAACCAAATCTACATAAGGATAGCTTTTTTTAATGCGTTGGGCGATATGCTCCTGCTGAACCATACAGCCGCACAGTCCGATGATAAGGTGTGGATTTTGTTCCTTCTGACGTTTAAGTTCTCCTACATTGCCAAAAACACGATCCTCCGCATTTTCCCGGACCGCACAGGTATTAAAAAGGATCAGGTCCGCAAGGGCGGTTTCTTCTGTAAGTCCATACCCCATTTGAGAAAGCATTCCTCGAATCTTCTCACTGTCCGCCTCATTTTGCTGGCAGCCAAAGGTCCGTACACACGCCATAGGAGGATGGTCAAAGCGCTCTTCCAATAAGCTTTTTACCTGGGAAATATAGCTTTGCTGAGCCTCCCAGCCAATCCTCTCAAGTTGCATAGCAGTGCCTTTAGATGTAGTAGAAATCTCTATCTCTAAATCTTTGCTTTGGAGCAAAACAGAAACTCCTTCCAAACGATGAAATTCAAATAATTATATCATTTTTTGCCCTAAGATTCAACCAATAATCCCCTTGTCCTGGCTTTTCGGCATCACGCAAATAAAAATACAGCCGATAGTAATCGGCTGTATTTTTATCTATCTTTCAGTTTGCCAGTAGGAAACACTATAAGGGGGCAGCGTACTTCCGCCGCCAAAATCATGGAGCTGTCCTGTAATCAAATCCTTTCCCTGTCCTGACTGAGCGTCAAAATGGGCTACATAGGGCTGTGAATCTGCATTGACGGCAACAATGACCCGCTCTGTATCACATCTGCGTTGGAATATAATCTGACGATTGGTGAGAACCAGCGAGGTATAATCACCGTAGCAAAGGGCAGAACTATCTCGGTGTGCCTGGGCCATGGCTGCAATCTGCTGGGTCAAATCGTTGAAAATAGGTCCGTCAAAACAAGGGCGCAAATTGGCATCGCTTCCCTGCTGTTTTACCCCTTCTGTCCCCCATTCGCTACCGTAATAGATGCAGGGAATCCCCGGCATGGCAAAAAGGATACCATAAATTAAAGGCAGATGTTCCGGATTGGTCAGAATACTGGCTACCCGAGTCACATCATGGTTGTCCACAAAATTGAGTAGATGCTTGCCCTTATACAAAGTCCAATTCTCCGGGCCGAATTGGCGCAAAAGGGAATGACCAATTTCAAACATGTTCATGCTGTTAAAACTGGAATACAGCCCCTTATAACATTCGTAGTTGGTTGCAGAGTGGAGCATCTGGTCATTGACCAATTGATTGTAGTCTCCGTGGAGCATTTCTCCCACCAGGAAAAAATCTGGTTTGAGGCCCTGACAAAAATCGTGGAGCCGACGTAAAAAGTCTCGGTCAAGCATATAAGCCACATCCAGCCGCAGTCCGTCAATGTCAAATTCCTCTACCCAGCCCCGGATGCAGTCAAAGAGATGGGCAATCACTTCCTCATTGCGCAGGTTGAGCTTGACTAGTTCATAGTGTCCTTCCCATCCTTCGTACCAAAGGCCATCATTATAATTACTATTACCCGAAAAGTTGATATGAAACCAATCTTTATAAGGTGAACCCTCTCTATTTTGCAGTACATCCTGAAAAGCCCAGAATCCCCGCCCTACATGGTTAAATACGCCATCTAGAACAACCTTGATTTTATTTTCGTGAAGCTGCCTGCAAACTTTTGCAAAGTCTGGATTTGTTCCCAACCTGCAGTCCAGTCGGCGATAATCTCTGGTATCATAACCATGGGAATCCGAATCAAAAAGAGGAGAAAAATAAATGGCATTCGCACCTGTCTGCAAAATATGAGGAATCCACTCCGCCACCTTCGCAATACGCGGAACAACCAATCCGTCGTTTTGCTCTGGCGCGCCGCAAAATCCCAGAGGATATATTTGATAAAAAACGCTCTCATCAGCCCACATTACCGTCATCTCCTTTTAACAGCAGAAAGCACAATTTAAATTAAGTATACCATGTCCCCAACCGGATTACAACTTTGGGGCGAGTCCGATGAAGAGAATACAAAAACCGCGGAAAGTCTTCCTTTCCGCGGTTTTTCAATTCAATTAGAGTGTCTTTGCAAAATCTGCGCCGTAGGCTTTGGCAGCGGCAATCTCTTCTTCAGAAGGTACAAACACAGCCCGGCAACCATCACCAAAGACATTAAATTTCATCGCCTTCAGATAAGTGGTCAGCATAGGCACAGCCTCACCACTCCATCCGTAGGAACCGAAGACCATACAAGGCTTCTTCTGGTTATTGATCATATCCAGATGGCTCAGCAGCTGCAGCACCGGCGGTACGGCAGCACGATTGAGGGTGGGAGAACCGATAGCAAAAGCATCACTGCCATTCAGTTGTGCAGCAAGCTCTCCCATCTCGTAATCGTTGATGTCATAGACAGGTACCTGCGCATCAGGCAGTACACTGAGAATTCCCTCTTTAATCGCATTGGCTAGGATTCCGGTATTTCCATAAGCAGTGCAATAAAATACCGGGATGGTTGTTGCCTCATTTTTCGCCGGACGGCTCCAGAGCTCATACATCTCTTTGACGTGCTGGATATTGCCGCCTTTGGTGAGAATAGGGCCATGGCTTGTACAGATAAATTCAGGATCAATGTCTTTAATTTTGTCCAGTCCTTTGCGCACATAGGAGCCAAAGGGGCCAAAAATTGCATCGTAGTAGCCCTTCAGTGCAATTTCATATGCTTTGGGATAGGCCACATTGACATCAAATCCATAGGGCTCACAGTAGTGGCAGCCGAAGAAATCACAGGAGAAAAGGACCTTATCCTCTTCACACCAGGTAAACATAGAGTCAGGCCAGTGGAGGAAGGGGGCAATCCTAAATTGAAGCTTTTTCCCGCCCAAATCCAGCGTATCGCCATCCTTGACCACCTGGACCTTTAATCCCGGACGATTGGTGATATTCTTCAGATAAAGAGCACCTGCCTGAGATGCGATGACGGTCAGGTTGGGATTGAGGTCAAATAATTTGGCCAATACGCCAGAGTGATCCGGCTCATTGTGATTCATAATCACATAGTCAATCTTGTTAATATCTGCAACTTCATTGATGTTATCCTGATAAGCTCTAAAATAGGTTTTATGGCAGGTCTCGACAAGTGCCGTTTTTTCACTGCCTTTGACAATATAGGAATTATATGTTGTCCCGTATTCTGTCTCCATGACAATATCAAAAATGCGCATATTGGGATTAAGTACACCAACAGAATAGATAGAATCGGTAATTTTGTAACTTGCCATTTTATTTCCCCACTTTCACAAAGAGCAAGGGGGCCAATGTGAGCCCCCTTACGCCGTTTGGTTATTCCTGTTCGAACATGTCCTTTCCGACACCGCAAAGAGGACAAACAAAATCATCGGGAACATCTTCCCATTTGGTGCCGGGAGCAATGCCAGCATCAGGAGCGCCCTCTGCTTCGTCGTAGACATAGCCACATACGGAGCAAACATATTTTGCCATACTTGAAATCTCCTTTCCAACATTCATGGATTGTGAAATTCTTAACTAAATTATACTGTTTTAGTATCGGTTTGTAAATAGGTTTTTCAAATTATTTGAGCATTTTTTTAAGATATCGACCAGTATAAGACCGTTCACATTGAACAACTTCCTCTGGTGTGCCGCAAACGACAACTTCACCGCCCTTGTCACCGCCTTCCGGGCCAAGGTCAATAATGTAATCCGCAGTCTTGATGACATCCAGATTATGCTCAATAACAACCACTGTATTACCGCTATCCACCAGCTTCTGTAGCACCTGAATAAGCTTGTTGACGTCATCAGCATGAAGGCCGGTAGTAGGCTCGTCCAAGATATAGATGGTGCGACCGGTAGGACGCCGAGAAAGCTCGGTAGCCAATTTTACCCGCTGTGCCTCTCCGCCGGAAAGCGTGGTGGCCGGCTGTCCGATCTTGACATAGCCAAGTCCCACATCATAAAGGGTCTGGAGCTTTCGGCTGATTTTCTGGTGATTGGCGAAAAATTGCAAGCCTTCTTCTACCGTCATCTCTAAAATGTCGTAGATGGTCTTCCCCTTATATTTTATCTCCAAGGTCTCACGGTTATACCGCTTGCCTTTACAAACTTCGCAGGGGACATAGATGTCAGGAAGGAAATGCATCTCAATCTTGATAATGCCGTCTCCTTCGCATGCCTCACATCTGCCGCCTTTCACATTAAAGGAGAAACGGCCAGAATTGTAACCACGCATTTTAGCCTCATTGGTCTGGGCAAACACCTCCCGGATATCGGTAAAGACGCCGGTGTAGGTTGCTGGGTTGGACCGCGGCGTCCGACCAATGGGGGATTGGTTGATATCGATCACCTTATCCAATTGCTCAATGCCAATCATATCCTCATGTTTTCCGGCTTTGGTCCGGGCGCCATTGAGCTCATGAGCCAGCTTTTTATAAAGGATCTCATTGACCAGTGAGCTTTTTCCCGAGCCGGACACCCCGGTAATAGCTGTGAATACACCCAACGGCAGTTTTACATCTATATTTTTCAGATTATTCTCTGCCGCCCCCTTGATTTCCAGATAGCGTCCGTCTCCTTTTCTGCGCTCTTTGGGAACTGGGATTTTCTTTTTCCCACTGAGATATTGCCCGGTAATAGAGGCATCACATTTCATCATATCCTCTACTGTTCCGGCAAAGACCACCTCACCACCATGCCGTCCCGCTCCTGGACCAATGTCTACAATGTAGTCAGCAGCCAACATCGTCTCGTCATCATGCTCTACTACAATCAAGGTATTTCCCAAATCCCGAAGCCGCTTCAGGGTTGCGATCAGCTTGTCGTTATCTCTTTGATGCAGTCCGATGCTTGGCTCGTCCAGAATATAGAGAACCCCTACCAGATAAGAGCCAATCTGGGTGGCAAGCCGAATCCGCTGGCTTTCACCACCGGAAAGGGTGCTGGCAGAACGGGACAGGGTCAGATACTCCAGCCCCACACTCTGCAAAAATCCCAGACGTTCTGTGATCTCTTTGAGGACACGATCTGCAATCATGTGCTCCCGCTCTGTCAAATTCAGATGTTCGATAAAGGATAACGCATCCACCACCGACATCTTACAAAAATCACTGATGTTGATGCCGCCTACCGTGACTGCAAGAACTTCTTTTTTTAGTCTATCCCCATGGCATTCCGGGCACTCGACACTGCTCATATAGGAGGAGATTTCCTCCCGCATCCATTCGCTGTTACTTTCTCGAAAACGCCGCTCCAGGTTGTTGACTATTCCCTCAAAATCTGTAAAGTAGGTGCTTTGAGAAAGTCCTTTTTCCCTTTGGAGTTTGATCTTCTCCCCTTTGGTGCCATAAAGCAGAATGTCCATGATTTTTTTGGGCAATTGCCGGACAGGGGTATCCAAAGAAAAATCATAGTGTTTGGCCAGGCCCTCATAATACATCTGGGCAATACCGCCATCGGAAAAATACCATCCACTGGCCTTAATCGCTCCCTGACGGATACTCAGCTTTTTATCCGGAATCACTAAATCTGGATCCACCTTTAAAAAGGTACCAAGTCCGGTACACTTTTCACATGCGCCAAAGGGATTATTGAAGGAAAACATCCGAGGAGAAAGCTCATCGATGCTAATGTTATGTTCTGGGCAGGAGTAATTTTGCGAAAACATGATCTCTTCGCCACCAATGACATCGATGACTGCCAATCCGCCTGTCAACCCCACCGCTGTTTCAATGGAATCAGCCAGCCGGGACCGGACACCCTCTTTGATAACCAGACGATCTACAATAATTTCAATGGTGTGCTTTTTGTTCTTTTCCAGACTGATCTCTTCCGAGAGATCATAAATGTTGCCGTCAACTCTTACACGGACATAGCCACTTTTTCTTGCGGCCTCAAATTCCTTTTGATGGGTACCTTTTCTTGCCCGTACCACCGGAGCCATTACCTGGATCCGGGTTCCCTCTGAAAACTCCAGGACCTTATCCACGATCTGATCCACGGTCTGCTGTTTGATTTCTCTCCCGCAAACCGGACAATGGGGAATTCCAATGCGGGCATAGAGAAGGCGGAGATAATCATAGATTTCTGTCACCGTGCCTACGGTGGAACGTGGGTTTTTCGAAGTTGTCTTTTGGTCGATGGAAATGGCTGGAGAGAGCCCTTCAATATAGTCTACATCTGGTTTTTCCATCTGGCCTAAAAATTGCCGCGCATAGGAGGAGAGACTCTCCACATAGCGCCGCTGGCCATCCGCATAGATGGTGTCAAAAGCAAGAGAGGACTTGCCAGAACCAGAAAGTCCCGTAAACACCACCAGCTTATCTCTGGGAATCTCCAAATCTATATTTTTGAGATTGTGTTCCCTTGCGCCTTTAATGATAATTTTATCCCTTGCCAAATTGTTACCTCCAGTATCTATGCCTGTTCCTTGAGTTTTTTTATTTTATCCCGTAGGTACGCTGCATGCTCAAACTCCAGAATTTTAGCGGCATTTCGCATCTCCACAGTATATTTTGCAATGAGAGCCTCCCGTTCTTTCCGGGAAAGCTTCTTGGTTTTCTTGTTTGTAGACTCCTCTTTCTTAGAAATCTCTAGAATCTCTCGAACATCTTTTTTAATAGTTTTCGGCACAATTCCATGTTCTTCATTATACCGCATCTGAATCTCTCGCCGGCGCTGGGTCTCATAAATGGCCCGCTCCATGGAGCCAGTCACGCTGTCGGCATACATGATGACCTCGCCTTCAGCATTTCGGGCAGCACGGCCAATGGTCTGAATCAGGGACGTCTCGCTGCGCAAAAATCCCTCCTTATCCGCATCCAGAATGGCTACCAGAGAAACCTCAGGGATATCCAATCCCTCACGGAGTAGGTTGATGCCCACCAGTACGTCAAACTCGCCCAAACGCAGGTCCCGAATAATCTCCATCCGCTCAATGGTATCAATGTCGTGGTGCATATACCGGACCCTGACCCCCATATTTTCCAGGTAAGAGGTCAGATCCTCCGCCATCTTTTTGGTCAAGGTGGTGACCAGCACCCGCTCTCCCTTGGGGGCACGCAGATTAATTTCGCTGAGCAGATCGTCAATCTGTCCTTCTACCGGTTTTACCGTCACCTTAGGATCCAAAAGGCCGGTTGGCCGGATCACCTGTTCTACAATCTGGGTGCTGTGTTCCCGTTCAAATTCGCCTGGCGTGGCGCTGACATAGACAATCTGGTTGAGCTTGTTGTAAAACTCGTCAAAATTCAGAGGACGGTTGTCCAGTGCTGAGGGAAGCCGGAACCCATATTCAATAAGGCTCTCTTTTCTCGCTCGATCCCCCGCATACATTCCTCTGACCTGTGGCAGTGTTACATGGGCTTCGTCCACAAATAGAAGAAAATCATTGGGGAAATAGTCCAGCAGCGTAAAAGGGCAGCTCCCCGGAGCGCGGCCTGACAAGACACGAGAATAGTTTTCAATCCCTTTACAAAAGCCAATTTCCTGCAGCATTTCGATGTCGTAGCAGGTTCTTTCCCGAATGCGCTGAGCCTCGATCAGCTTATCCTTGGACTTAAAGTAGGCGACTCTTTCCTCCATTTCCCTTTCGATATCCACAATAGCCGCTTTCATCTTATCCTGCGGAACAATGTAATGGGAAGCGGGATAAATGGCCACGTGAGAAACTACATTTTTTATCTGCCCTGTCAGTGGGTTAATCTGGCTGATACGGTCTATTTCGTCTCCGAAGAACTCTACCCGAATGGCGCTTTCTCCAGAATAAGCGGGAAAAATCTCCACTACATCTCCCCGCACCCGAAATTTATTCCGCACAAAATTGATGTCATTGCGTTCATACTGTATTTCTACTAGCTTTTTGAGCAGCTCATCCCTATCTTTTTGCATTCCTTGCCGCAGGGAAATGACCATATTGCGGTAATCAATAGGGTCTCCCAAGCTGTAGATGCAGGAAACAGATGCGACGATGACCACATCCCTGCGCTCCGACAACGACGAAGTCGCTGAATGGCGAAGTTTTTCAATCTCCTCGTTGATAGCACTGTCTTTTTCGATATAGGTGTCGGTCGAAGCAATATACGCTTCAGGCTGATAGTAATCGTAATAGGAGACGAAATATTCCACTGCATTTTCTGGGAAAAACTCCTTAAATTCAGAACAAAGCTGTGCTGCCAACGTTTTATTATGGGCAAGCACGAGCGTAGGACGGTTCATCTGCGCAATGATATTCGCCATGGTAAAGGTTTTTCCCGAACCGGTGACTCCCAGCAGGGTTTGTTCCTTATCCCCTCTTTTGATGCCCTCGACTAACTTGGCAATCGCTTCCGGCTGGTCTCCCGTGGGGCTATAAGGCGAAACCAGCTTAAATGGTTTGTCAATCTGTTCCATTTTTGCTCCTTTTACTTAGCATTGCTGCTACTTTCATTCTGAAAACAAACCTATATATCATTGGCTCTTATCTGTCGTGCCACACATCAAACATGAGAGGGCACTTAACGCTTTATTATAGCACATCTATGATAAAAATTGAAGTTTTTCACTTTCCCATTCTAATCATTCAAATTCTCTCTTTGGTGTAACGGGCGAAAAGGCCGGCGTCTTTTTGCCTGTCTCCTCGCCTGCTCGTTTATTTTGAATAGGTATCTAAAAATATATTTCCCGCTTTTGGCTATCCTCAGTCCAATTTTCTAATGGGGTGCCGGATCACAGTCTTTAGATTTTCCGGTTTGCATCTGCGCACATCGTTTAAATAAATTTCATGATGATGTCTGGTTGCAGAGATATCTATCTGGTACCCTTGCTCCCTTGCAAACTGTTCCATACATAGGATCGTATCCGCTTCGTTGTCATAGGGGCCGACATGCATGCACTGGACACAAAGCCCTTCTTCATAGGTCAAAAACTCCACCTTGGAAAAATCAACTTCTTTTTTCTTCCCCGCTTCTTGACATGCCCATGCGAATGCTTCCCTAGTCACAAATTCCGGCAATCGGATCAGGGAAATCCATCGAAAGTTTTCTTTCTGGCTATAGTCTATGGCCATATGATCATCCTGCCACCAGAAACCCTCCAAAGGGGGAACCACATAATCAAAATACCCCTCAATTTTATGGCTGCCCATCTTGCTCATCTTAATTGTGTACGCCACGCTGTAAAGCAATGCAATGGAATCTTTATAGACTCCTCCTTCTTCATTGGGATTGCCTTGGCCTCTCACTGCCAAAAAATTCATCTTTGGAATCTCCACAATCTGCGGCTTTTTCGGGGGGAGATAGAATTCCTTGTATTCCTTCTTATAATCAAAGGCCATCTGACTTTCTCCTTGTCTTTGGTTTCGATTCCGGAAGCGAATTCCATATCGTTCTCACAATTTGCGCGAGAAAATCACTATTATCAACGTCTTCTACTAAAAAATAGTCTTTCGCCCCCTCATAAGGCGGTGCTTTCGGAAGATGTGGGAATGCTCTCTCCCCTTCCGGCGTAATCTTGACAAAAAGCTGGTCATCACAGATAACACCTAAAAATTTCCCATCACAGTACCAGCCATATTCCCCAAACATCTGGCGGCAGGAAATTGTTCCTGCGCATCTGAGCTGCTCTGCCACATATTCCACAAACTCTTTGCTGGACGCCATGTGAGTCCCCCCCTTTTTCCTATGCTGACTTCTTTCGAGCATTAGCGGGTTTTATGCTCAGTATACCACACCATTCCTGACAATACTATGTCAGGTTTATACAAAAAGTCGTTGCGGAAAATTTTGAATTTATAGCCCGTTTAAATCAAAAAGCAGCTTCATCTGAAGCTGCTTTTTATCATGGCTATTTTCCAAAAAAAGATACCGCCTGCTTCATCCGCTCCACAATGGGAACAGCAAAGGGACATCGTTTCTCACAGGCTCCGCACTGAATGCAATCCCCTGCTGTTTTTGTTAGGCTCTTATAGTGCTCGGCTACGGTAGGGGACAGCTTTCCTTCCGCCAAAACCATATCCAGATATTTGTTCACCTGTGCGATATCAATATGGGAGGGGCAGGGCAGGCAATGATTGCAGTACATACAGTGTCCGTTGAGACTAAACTTAGGAGTACCGGCTAAAACAGCAGTGTAATTCTTTTCTTCCTCCGGCATGGTTTCATAGCGTAGGGCCTCTTCAACCTCTTCAGGGGTCTGCATTCCTACCAGAACACTTGCAACCGCCGGACGGGTCAACGCATAGTGGATACACTGAGGTACCGTCAGCGCTTTACCAAAAGGTGACCGGGTTTCGTCCAGAAGCACACCGGCAGCCAGGCTCTTCATTACCGTAATTCCTACACCCTTTTCCTCACAGGCCCGATAAAGCTCACTGCGGTCTTTGTTCATAGTATAGAAACTGTCTCCTGCAAATAAATCATTTTTCACCATGAGAGGACCATTTTCCCCATCGTCTTCTATGAGGTCATAAGCCGGATTCAGGCTAAACAGAAGTACATCAATGAGCCCCTCATCTACCGCTTTCTTGGCCACTTTGGGGTTGTGGCTGCTCAGACCAATGTGACGGATCACCCCTTTTTCTTTTAGAGAAAGAGCATACTGATAGATTTCACCCTCAAAAACCGCTTTGTAATCATCAAAATTGTCGATCATATGCAACATGCCAATGTCAATATAGTCTGTATTCAGCCGATGCAGCAGATCTTCAAAGAAAAACTTTACCTCGTCAATATTCAATGTCCGCGCATACTGGTTGTTCTTCCAAATAGCACGAAAATGTCCCTGGATGATGACCTGATCCCGTCTACCAGCAATCGCACGCCCGATATTGGTCCTGACATTGGGCTCCGACATAAAAATATCGATGATATTGACACCAGCGTCCAACGCTTTTTGAATAGATTTTACTACAATGGCAGCGTTTTTTCCCTCAAGATATTCTCCTCCATATCCTATTTCGGATACCTTGATTCCTGTATTCCCCAGCATGCGGTAATTCATAGCGCTTCTCCTCCCCAACTTGATAATTTCATTATAGCAAAAGGCCAGAGAGAGCACAAGGCGGCAAGCCATACAGTAGGCTCTATTTTCGATGAGTATAACCCACCTTATTTTATCGACAATTTTCTATCAATATTATATACTATACTTAGTTTCTATTCTAGCTGACGGAGGCGTTTGAGATGCAATTATCCATTGAAGATTGGATGAAAGACCTAACGGAAAAGTTAAAGCGGCAATTTGGTCAACGTCTCTTATTTGTGGGGCTACAGGGTAGCTATCAACGGGGAGAAGCTACAGCGGACAGCGATATTGATGTAGTCGTCCTGCTGGATACCCTGTCTTTCCAGGATCTTTCTCTTTACCGGGATATAATACAACATATGCCCCACTCCAAACTTGCTTGTGGCTTTATCAGTGGGAAAGCAGAAATCCAGCACTGGCCATCCTATGATCTCTTCCAATTTGTCCACGATACCCGAGCATATTACGGTTCTCTGGAAGAGATTGTGGGAGATGTAGATCAATACGCCGCTGATGCCCTTCGTGTCGGCGCCGCCAATCTCTATCATGCTGCATGCCACAGTTATCTCTTTGACCCTCTTCCCTCCGAAAGCCTCCCGGGGCTCTGTAAAGGTATCTTTTTTCTCTTGCAGGCTCACTATTTTCTTCTCTTTGGCCGGTATGTCTCTACCAAAGAGAAACTTTTCCCTTTGCTTGATGGCCTTGACCGGGAAATGCTCTCGTTGTGTATCCATCGTCATACACTGCCCTCACGGACCCAGGAAGAAATCGACCATGCATATGAGATGCTAATTCATTGGGGTTCCAAACAGATGCAAATATAACATGTAGTCTTTCATAGTTTATGAAGAGGAGGAAAATACGATGAAAGTCTTACTGCTTAACGGAAGTCCGCATGCCAAAGGATGTACCTTTACCGCACTCTCTGAAGTGGCAAAAGAGCTCGAAACACAGGGAATCCAAACGGAAATCCTACAGATCGGTACGCAGCCTGTCCGCGGATGTATTGGCTGCAGACGATGTCGGACTACCGGTCATTGTATCTTTGATGACGGCATTGTCAATTTGGTCATTGATAAAGCCGCAGAAGCTGACGGTTTTATTGTCGGTTCTCCCGTATATTATGCCTCTGCCAACGGCGCGCTCATTGCCCTACTCGACCGTATTTTTTATGCTGGCAGCAAAAACTTTGTTTACAAGCCAGCGGCAGCGGTTGTCAGCGCCCGGCGTGCGGGAACAACCGCCTCTTTTGATGAACTTAATAAATATTTTACCATCTCTCAGATGCCCGTAGTTTCCTCCCAGTACTGGAATATGGTGCATGGCAATACTCCTGACGAGGTACGGCAGGATCTGGAGGGTATGCAAATTATGCGTACCCTTGGCAGGAATATGGCTTGGCTTCTCCGGTGTATAGAGGCCGGTAAAAAAGCAAATGTGTCCCTCCCAGAGGCAGAACCCCGTGTCGCCACCAATTTTATCCGGTAATATTTCTAAAAAAGCGCTCTGTAGATATCTACAGAGCGCTTTTTTAGAATTTATATGCAACGAGCGAGGCCGTGGCATTTTGCCACGGCCTCCGCGTCTTCTTATCTCTTCTTCTTTCCTCCAATATGTAAAGCCGCTCCAGCAGACACAGCCATCAAAATCAGCGCTGCCATCAACTGGGTGCTGTCACCAGACTGCGGATTGGTCTTCTCGGGTACTGCGTCTGTACCGCTCTCTGTGTCGGAACCAGTCGGCCACTCCCAATCGCTGTCGCTGCCACCGGGAATCGATGGGTGATCGGGCAACGATGGCTGAGGCTCAACCTCAAGAGCTGGGATCTCCCACTCGATTACAATGTCTACCGGGGTCTCACCATCCAGAGATAAGGTAATCACTCCTGTAATGGAGCCTGGATTTCCGACTGTAGCATTCACCTTTACAAATTCCTCCGACCAAGCAGCTGAAATTTCATTGTTGGTAATGACTCCTTCTACAACTGCCATGATCTGCTCCGCTGTGGTATCGTTAGACGGAACTATCTGTGCCAAGGCTTCTTCTGCTGCTGCTTTTGCCTCAGCCAATGTCTGCGGCTGCACAGGAAGCTTTGCAATCTCTTTGTCTATGGTAATGTCTACCGAATCGTTGCCAAGATACAGAGTAATGACGCCATCAATTTGTCCTGCGGCCTCCTCTGTAGCCTGCTGCATTGTAAATTCCTTTGTCCACTGGGCAGTGATCGCCTCATTTTCTATAGCAGCTGCTACTACCGCCATAATGTCTTCAGCGGTGGTATTGTTGCTGACAGTCATCTGAGCCAGTGCCGCTTCCACAGCGGCTTTTGCCTCATCCAAGGTTTGTACTGCTTCCACAAAGGTTACTGTATAGGTCTTGGTAGTGCGGCCGTCGCCGGAAGTTACCGTAATGTCCACAGAACCCGGCAGGGTATCTACAGGATCACCAATGGTAACCGATGCATCTTGATGAGAGGCCTGTGCTGTCAATTCGGGAATTTCGTCTTCTGCCGGCACCTGTACCTCATAGGTCAGCGTATCCGGATCGAAGTCGGCGATGGGATTGCCATCCAGAGAAATCGATGCCAAATCTGCGCTGGCGTAACCGCGGATATATTTTGCAAATTCTTCTGCAATGATGGCATAAGCTCCGTCATTGGGATGCAGACCATCGGGGAACCAATCCGGATGCCCGGTGGTAAAGGCGTTCATATCAATGACCTGCAGATCCTGTTCCTCTGCAATTTCCTTGAGAGCCGGAATAATGTAATTTTCTAGGTTCTCCTGCCTACCCTCTGTCTGATAGCTGCGCATAGGAAGAACCATAAAAATCTTTGGATTGCTCTCAAGAGCCTTATATTCTTCAATCAGCGTTGTGTAGTCTTGTTTAAACAGCGCAGTTGACTCCGCAGGATTGCTGGGATTCCAGACATAATCATTCAGAGCGTCATTGGTGCCGATCATGATGATAGCGATATCCGGAGCAAAGTCTTTACCTTCCTGATAACGAGTGGTGGTCCAATAAGGATAGCCTTTTCCCTTGGTCACATTGGAGCCGCTAACGCCCGCATTTTTCACCTGATAGCCATCGCCCAAAATCTTCTGGAGCTGTGCTGGATAGGAATAGAGGTTTTCGTTGGAAGATCCTACACCCTGAGTGATAGAGTCTCCTACACAGGTGATACGCAGCGGACGTGTCAATTCCTCTATCCGCTCAACTGCTTCGTTCAGGCGGTCTACTCCCTCTACCAGCATCTTTTGAAGAGGTGTCAGGTTATCATAATCCTCTTTCAGCTGATCAACCGTAGCCTTATCCTCTGCAGTCAGGCTTTCAGGAAGATCGGCGATTCGATCCGAAATCCCAGACGCTGCATTTCTATCCGCATCGGTAATTTCCTCTTCCTTATATACGGTAACTGTATAGGGCCGTTCGTCTCCGTTGGCTGCCTTTACAGTGTAAACTACAGGGCTGGAGAAATCCTGAACACTGCCCGAAGACTTATCCACCGTTGCGGTATCCGGAATGGTAAATGTAGGCGCTAATTGGGTGACATCGGTTCCTGCCGGAACAATATAATAAAGCTGGTCTCCCTCCACCAGGGTTGCGGAATGAGGCTCCAGAGTAAAGTTTGTCATCTCATTTGCGGAGGAGCCGATCCGCAGATATACATTTTGGAAATTGGCGACGGCATTAAAGGCCATGACGCCAACTCGGCCTGATGTATAATAATTATCAGTATTGACATCAGGAATATCGTCAAAAATCAGATGATCATCAAAGTACATGGTGGCCTTGTTGTCTTGCACATCAAGACGCATGTGATAGGTCTTACCCTGTTCTGGGTACAGTCCCACTTCCTCAAAAGTCTTAATCGAAATGGTGGACATTTCATATCCAGGGAAGCGGAAAAACTTAAAGCATTGGGAAACGAGATCACAGTTCACGACATAACTGCCGTCAGTAGCAACATTCGCGCCCTGCGCACGGAATACCAATCCCAAAGCTGTACCGCTTTCGATCGTCACATCTGCTTCCAGAGTAAAGTCGCCGTCCACCGACTGTGCCGCTGTAGAAAAGCCATCTCCATTGAGGCTGGTACCCTGATAACCAGTATCTACCTCCTGCCAAGTGCTGTTGGCATTTTCCCATCCAGAGAGATTGGTGTTGAAGGTTTTCGGGGTTGTATCGGTAAACTGAATATTGGAAAAGGTCGCTTCTGTCGCAAAGCTGGTAAAGCCGACATATCCCCCCACATAGCGTGGATAACTTTTCGTAGTTACGGGATTTTCCATGTCGTTAACATAAAACTCCAAATTCCCATTGACATCTGCAACCAGCTTCAGATGATTGGTCCCCTTTAAGGTATAATCGGGATCGGAGATGGGAAGATCAATGAGTAAACCTTCCGGATCAGTGTAGTCGGCCAGATTAAAGGCCCACAGACCCTCTTCCCTGATCTTCATGCAGCACCACTGATTGCCAGGGTTGTCCCTGTTTTTCACCCCAAACAATAAGCCGGCTTCGGCATTTGTAGTAGATTCAGACACAGTCATATCTGCTTCAAAAACAAACGCTTTTGCATATGTATCGGATACTACTACATTGTCTGCCGAACCAGGATTTCCTAGGGTAATCGTCCCATCACCTTCAGTGAATATACCTCCCTTAAAATTTGAAAGGCCATTCCCTGTGGAAGTAGAAAGATCTTCAAAAAGAATATCTGTGAATTTTGCCGCTGTATTAAACGCCATCAGTCCTACATTTCCACCTTTAAAGTTCGCATATTGGGTGGAAATAACCGGAGTAACCATATCGTTGACATAAACGCAAAAATTCTTATATCGGTCCACCGTCAACTTAATATGGACACTCGAAGGATTTACACCGCCAGGTACGGCTTTTGTAATATCAAGATTCTGCGCATCCTGTTCAAAAAACAGACGGACTTCCTGATCATTAATATGCACGCCACCCCAATATTGAGACGGGTTTGTTTTATCCCCAACGCCAAAAAGTAGGCCTGCGCCCTGTACACTTTCCTCTTGATAAGACATAACTGCCTCATAAGAAAAGGCTGTAGAAGACGCACTGGAAACTACAAAATTATTTGTAAAACCAGGGTTGTTAACTATCACAGCATTACCGTCCAAGGTGTAGTTCCCCGTCCAGCCTTCTGGGGCTTCAGAAGCGGCACTTGCCGACAACACCCCTCCCGGTAGAATGCTGGTCAAAGAAAACAGCACCGCAAAAAACAGTGTCAATACCCTGTATGTTTTGCGGTGCTGCCCTCTTTGCGTTCTTCTTCTCAACATATTTCTTCCCCTCATTCCTTTTCAAAAACGATCACTTTAAAAAAACGATTTTTCTGTATTATATCACTCATTTACTTTTTATACAAATTCCCTTATCCATATTAACTTGTATGGATAACCCGCTCTTTCTGCATAAAGATGTCCTGTTAATTTGCGAGTTTTATATGTTTTTATTTCCTTAAAAAGTAAAATTTGCTCTATTTTTCTATGTTTTTTCTTTTTCTTTCTTTGCTAATTTTTAATTATAATTTTTTATCAACTTTGTCCTTCAAAATGTCAGTACAAGTTTTATCACGATCTTTCCAAATTTCTCAAAGTAAATTCTCCAATTTTGCCAGAAGAAAAAATAAAAAATTTGAATCGTTACTTTTAAAAAAGTTAACCATCTATTATCTTTTTTTCTATAAGTCTACTTTTATTCTATTGATTTTACCAGCAGTCGCCGCCTATAATGAAGCAAAGAGAGGTGAGCATGTTGAAAGAACTTTCCATCGGAAAAATCATCTATGCTAAGCGCAAGGAGCTAGGACTCACTCAGGAAGAATTGGCAGAATATTTGGGAATATCAAAACCGGCGGTGTCCAAGTGGGAATCCGGGCAAAGCTACCCAGATATAACGCTTCTGCCTGTCATAGCTTCTTACTTTAATATAAGCGTTGATTGTCTTTTGGGATATGAACCCCAATTGGACCAAGAAAAAATACGAAATCATTACCTTCATTTGTGTCAATTAGCAAACCAGGGTCATTTTGATAAGGCACTCGCAGAATGTAGGGAATATTGTAAAAAATATTCCTCTTGTTGGGAATTGCTTCTTCTTATGGGGCAATGGATCATTAACTACCACCAACTTGCCTCATCCCCCTCTCAACCTCATGAACTCCTTCAAGAGGCACTTGGTTTGTTCCAGCGCATCGAGAAGCACGGAAGCGATCACCATTTGGCTAGCCAAGCACTAGAAATGCAGGCCTACTGCTATCTCACCCTCGGAGAACCTGATAGTACCATTCGTCTTCTGGAAAACAGAAAGGAAATCAATATTTCACCGCAACTTCTTCTTTCCCAGGCCTACAAAATGAAGGGGAATAACGCCAAAGCCAAGGAAGTGCTCCAAGTCTCTCTTTATTATGGGGTAGTGCTGTTATTTAATATTCTCCCCAATATGTCCATACTTTATATCGATGAGCCGACAAAGGTGGAACAATGCCGCCGAATTGGTCAAATGGCATCCGATGCCTTTGATTTGATCCATTTGCATCCTATCCTCCTACTTTCCTTTCTTCTTCCCCTTTCTATATCCTATGCCAAGCAGGCAAACTGGGAAAAATGTTTGGATATTCTGGAGGAATATACCGATATAGCTCTCTCTCCCCAAACTTTTCCTCTTCATCTCAAAGGTAACGATTTTTTCGATCAACTAGACGGATATTTCTCCTCTCTAAGTTTAGGTGACGCACTACCTCGTGATGAAATCTCAATTCGTCAAAGCCTTGCTAGTAGTCTAGAAGTGGTTCCCGAGTTTTCCGTTTTACGAGATCACCCCCGCTTTCTGGCTATGCAAGAGCGTCTTTCACGGTTGAAAAGCGCACAGAAACAGTAACGATTACCGCTCAGTTGAAAGGAGTAAACTATGGAAAATCTTATAACTTATCTTCCCCTTCTTATCCCTGTGATCGTCTTAGAGTTGATTCTTATGATTACTGCTCTAATCCATTTACTCAGACATCCCAACTATCGCTGTGGAAACCGGGTAATCTGGATTTTGGTTGTACTATTTCTCCAAATTCTTGGTCCTATCCTGTATTTTGTCATCGGAAGGGAGGACTCATAATGGACATTCTCACCCTCTCTCATGTATATAAGCAGTTTGGCAACACAAAGGTCATCAAAGATCTCAGTTTTTCTGTATCAGAGCACCATGTTTTTGGCTTTATTGGAAAAAATGGCGCGGGAAAAACCACTACCATGAAGATGATTTTAGGCTTTCTTAAAATGGATAGCGGTGAGATATGCGTCTGCGGAGAAAGGGTAACGGCAGGCAGTCCAAAAGCCAACCGTTACATCGGCTATCTTCCCGATGTTCCTCACTTCTATCCATATATGACTCCCAAAGAATATCTCGGTCTCTGTGGAAAAATTTCCGGACTGACAGGAGATCAAATTGATCGACGTTCCAGAGAACTGCTTCACCTTGTCGGACTAGATGGTATCAGCCGTCGTATTCGAGGATTTTCCCGGGGAATGAATCAACGTCTTGGCATTGCACAGGCTCTATTGGGAGAGCCCAGGCTGTTAATCTGTGACGAGCCTACCTCTGCCCTGGATCCCATCGGCCGCAAGGAAATTCTGGACATTCTGTCGATCGCTAAGGAAAAAACCACTATTTTGTTTTCCACCCATATTCTTTCCGATGTGGAAAGAATATGTGATACTATTGGCGTTCTCGATAACGGCCACCTGGTCTTGGAGGGAAAGCTGGAAGAAATCAAGAATTCCTATCGACAAGATCGGGTCCTCATCTCCCTGGCTGATTCCTCCCAAAACGATCTGCTGATCCAGAGGCTATCCGCACTTTCTGGAATAAAAGGCTGCACAAAACAAGAGCGGGATGTAATAGTCCGCTTCACCGGTGCAGAAGAATCAAAACAGGCAATTCTTAGGTTGCTCCTGGAAGAAGGGTTCTCCCTGATCAAATTTGAACTTCTAGAGCCTTCTTTAGAAAATCTCTTTCTGGAGGTGGTCAAATGAGTGGTTATCTTGCTTTTATGGGGAAAGAATTTAAAGAGCAAATCCGGACTTTTAAGGCGCTGATTCTCTTTATTGTCCTGCTACTTTTCGGGTTAGTGAGTCCCGCCTTAGCAAAAATCATGCCAGAACTCCTGAAATTAATCCCTATGGATGGTCTCGAACTCACCATCAATATTCCCTCCCCCACCTGGATGGATGCCTATGCCCAGTTTTTTAAAAACATAACGCAAATTGGCATTATTGTCCTGCTAATTCTTCTCAATGGCTCTATATCCCAAGAAATGCAGCGGGGAACTCTGATCAATATGTTGTCCAAAGGTCTTGCTCGGCCCACGGTCATTCTCGCCAAATTCACTGCCTCCGGCCTTTTATGGAGTTTCTGCTATGTTTTGTCTGCAGTAGGGACATGGATTTATACCCTCATTCTCTTTGGGAAACATGCGCCGTCTCACCTTTTCTTTTCGTTTTTTTGCCTTTGGCTTTTAGGAATCTTTATCATAGCTTTGCTTCTATTTTGCAGCACCCTCATTGGAGGCGGATATGGCGGTATTCTTCTCACTGCTGGTATCCTAGGTTTTTTGCTCTTGATTGGCATCTTTCCTCAGGCAGCGCCCTACAATCCTATTACTTTGGGTTCCGGCAACATCTCCCTGCTCTCGGGCATTGGAGTTGACGAAATGATAAGCGCTTGTGTTGTCACTTTGCTTCTCACAGTGCTGTGTATTGTTGGCGCTATCGTAAATTTTTCAAAAAAACAGTTATAAAAATATCATTCTTCCTCAATGATTCCCTGATAAAAAACGTAAAATTTTTGTCTTTTAGGGAAATAATAAAAACGAGGTGATGATATGCCGCAGGAAAGTGCCTATTTTATTATTGAAAACGTAGACGACAAGCATGATCTTAAGGATGTGAAACGAGGTCTCGACCAGATGCACGGCGTCCATTCTGTCAGTGTCAGCCTCGATTCTCATCTTGTTGCCATCGACTATGACAGCAGCGGTGTTTCTTACGATCTCATAGAAAACCGCCTGAATAAAATGGGATATCAAATTGCTGCCGACGCCAGCGATATTCATACCCGTTAGCATAGCCTCAACCTCAGCCGTCCAGTACTGGACGGCTTTCCTTTTCGCCGTATTTATCCAAAAACTGTTGACTTTTGCTAAATGGCGCATTATAATATAGGACAATATGATAATGCGTTGATGAGGAAGAGTACATATTTGCTTAAAGCCCAGAGAGAAGATGGTTGCTGTAAATCTTCGTGAGAGCAATATGGAATGTCGCCTTTGAGCACTGGACTGAAAGGAATATTTTCTCGGTAGGCTTCAGCGGTGATCCCCCGTTATAAGGAAAGCATGTCGGCGTCTGCCTGCATGTAATGAGTGCAGAATTTTTTCTGAATTTAGGTGGTACCACGGATATATAATCCGCCCTAAGCAATTAGGGCGGATTTTTTATTTTATATCATTCATTTTTTCAACAGAAAGGATGCGTTGAAGATGGAAGAAAAACTCCATGAGCTGGCGGCCCGTTTGCGGGAGCTACGGGAAGTATGTGACTATACACCGGAGCAACTGGCCAAAGAATTGGGGATTGACGTCAACACATATTTAGGCTATGAAAAGGATGGCTATAACATCCCGATCAACATTATCTTTCAGATTGCCAACAAATTCGGTGTAGATTTTAATGAACTTCTCTCCGGTGAATCCGGAAAATTGACCACATATCACGTTGTTCGGGCCGGTAAGGGTATCACAGCTGACCGATATCCCGGTTATCATTTTAAAGATCTTGCCTATCGCTATGCCCGCAAGGTGATGCAGCCTCTGCTGGTTACTCTGGACCCCTCTCAGGCTCCTGCAGATCTGGTCACCCACAGCGGTCAGGAATTCAACATGGTACTAGAAGGCAGCGTCAAACTCACCTTCGACAATCAGGAAATCATTTTAAATGCTGGTGATACCGTCTACTTTAATCCCCAATATCCTCATGGGCAGTCCTGTGCAGGTAATGAGCCTGCCACCTTCCTAACGGTGATTGCGGAATAAGCAGGCAAAATTACAAGGAGATGATAACAATGTCCGTGTTAGACCGTTTCCTGCCTCGGCAGGAATTCGATTCCTATGAAGATTTTAAGCAAAACTATCGCGTCAATATTCCCGATCACTTTAATTTTGGTTTTGATGTTGTCGATGCCTGGGCCAAAGAGGACAAAAATAAAAAGGCACTGGTCTGGTGCGACGATCACGACAACGAAAAAATATTCACCTTTGAGGATATCCGTAAACTGTCCAACCAGGCAGCCCACTTTTTCAAAGACTGTGGCATCAAAAAGGGCAGTGTTGTCATGCTGATCCTCCGCCGCCGGTGGGAATACTGGATCGCCGCCGTCGCGCTGCACAAAATTGGCGCCATCCTCATTCCCGGTAACCTCCAGCTCGCCAAGAAAGACTTGATCTATCGGGCCAACGCCGCACAAATTTCCATGATGGTGTGTATCGATGACGACTATGTCATTGAGCAGGTCGAGGGCGCTATGAAGGAATCCCCCTCCATCAAATGTTGTGCAGTTGCCGGCGGAAAGCGTCCCGGCTGGCTGACCTTTGATGAAGAAATCGCGAAATATCCTACCGAGTTTGACCGTCCTACCGGAGAAGAAGCCAATGACAACGATGATATCATGCTGATCTACTTTACCTCCGGTACTACCAGTATGCCCAAGATGGTACAGCATAATTTCATCCATCCTCTGGGACATATAGTAACCGCAAAATACTGGCAGCGGGTACAGGAAAACAAGCTGCATATGAGTGTTTCCGATTCTGGCTGGGCTAAGTTTGGCTGGGGCAAAATTTACGGCCAGTGGTGCTGCGGCGCTGTTATCTTTGCCTATGATATGGAAAAATTCGTCCCCTTAAAGCTTTTGGAAAAGCTGGAAAAGTACAAGGTAACCACCTTCTGCGCCCCTCCCACCATGTTCCGTTTCATGCTACAGGAGGATGTCAGCAAGTTTGACCTTTCCTCAATCGAAACCTGCTGTAACGCTGGAGAACCCCTTAACCCAGAGATCTGGCGTAAGTGGTATGATCTTACCGGCGTCAAAATGACAGAAGGCTTTGGTCAGAGCGAAAGTACAGTTCTTCTCGCCAATTTCCCCTGGTTTGAGCCCAAGCCCGGTTCTACCGGCAAGCCTTCTCCCATCTACGATATCCGGCTTATCAACGCTGAAGGCAAGGAATGTGAAGACGGTGAAGAAGGAGAAATCTGCATCTTTGGCGTTAAGGAGCATCCCCCTGTAGGCCTGTTCCGGGGCTATTATCAGGACAAAGTTCAGACAGATGAAGCACTGGGCGGAGAGTGCTATAACCTCCACGACGTTGCTTGGCGGGACAGCGAAGGTTACTATTGGTTTGTCGGACGCAGCGATGATGTTATCAAATGTTCCGGTTACCGCGTTGGACCCTTTGAAGTAGAAAGCGCCCTGATCGAGCATCCTGCGGTGGTAGAATGTGCCATCACCGGCGCGCCCGATCCCATCCGCGGACAGGTCGTCAAGGCTACCGTAGTGTTGGCTAAGGGCTATACCCCCAGTCCAGAGCTTATTAAGGAGCTGCAAAACCACGTCAAACACACTACCGCTCCCTATAAATATCCCCGCATTATTGAGTTTGTGGATGAGCTGCCCAAAACCTTAGGCGGAAAAATCCGCCGGGCACAAATCCGACATGCCGACGCAAATAAATAAACAAATAAAAAACCGGCTTTTTACAGCCGGTTTTTTGTCATAAAGAGGCCGGACCTATTAGGTCCGGCCTCTCTGCCTATGTAAGGTTAAATACCATCATCGTCCAAATACTGATCCAACGTCTTTTCTTGCAGGCGATCAATCACCATTTGGCTAATCTCCCGAAAAGTACATTGAAACTGGCAGGGTTTTGTCTTTTTCCGGGTACAAACAAAATCCTCTCCGATACATCGGTTGATGAGGAGCGGCCCTTCCACCGTCTCGATGATTTCACAAAGAGAAATGTCTTTGGGATCTCGAGCCAATTCGTATCCACCCTGGGTCCCTTTAAAAGACTTGACAATACCGCTTGCCACCAGCTTGCGCAAAATTTTCAGGGAAAAGCGCAGGGTAACCCCCGTCTCCTCGGATATGCTCTTCGCATCCATCCGGCCTGGCGCTTTTGCCAAGCAATAGGCAATCCGCGTGGCATAATCGGATTCCAGCGTAATATGCACGGCCCTTCCCTCCATTCAGCTTAAACTTCAAATTAAATATACTATAATAGTGGATTTTTGTCAAATGGCTAATCCAGGAAATCCTTGAGCTTTTTGCTGCGGCTTGGATGGCGCAGTTTACGCAGAGCTTTGGCTTCAATCTGACGGATGCGTTCCCTGGTCACGTTAAACTCCTTGCCTACCTCTTCCAGGGTGCGGGAGCGACCGTCTTCCAGACCAAAACGCAAACGGAGCACCTTGGCCTCTCTGGGGGTTAGGGTCTGTAAAACATCGCTAAGCTGCTCTTTTAACAGGGTATGAGACGCCACTTCCGCCGGAGCAGGCGCGTCGTCATCCTGAATGAAGTCACCCAGATGGCTGTCTTCTTCTTCACCGATTGGCGTTTCCAGAGAAACCGGCTCTTGGGCTACCCGCATAATTTCCCGCACCTTATCTACCGGCATGTCAAGCTCTACGGAAATCTCCTCCGCTGTTGGCTCATGACCATTGCGATGGAGCAACTGGCTGCTCACCTTTTTCACCTTGTTGATGGTTTCCACCATATGCACCGGAATCCGGATGGTTCTCGCCTGGTCAGCGATGGCACGTGTAATGGCCTGACGAATCCACCAAGTCGCATAGGTAGAAAACTTAAATCCTTTGGTATGGTCAAATTTTTCTACGGCCTTAATGAGTCCCAGGTTACCTTCTTGGATCAGATCCAAGAACTGCATGCCGCGTCCCACATAGCGTTTTGCAATGCTGACCACCAGCCGCAGGTTTGCTTCGCTCAACCGTTTGCGTGCGTAGGGATCTCCTTGAGACATCCGGGTGGCAAGATCGATTTCCTCTTCTGAGGTCAGCAGAGGAACCCGTCCGATTTCTTTCAGATACACCTTTACCGGATCGTCAATGTTGATTCCCTCGGTAGAAAGGGCATTTTCCAGATCCTCCGGCTCGGTGGATTCAAATACTGGATCTGCCTCTGGCGTAAAGTCATCAACAATTTCCACATTGTTGGCTTCCAAGGTGTCGTAAAGCTTCTCCACCTGCTCCACATCAAAATCCAGATCGTCCAGAGCGTCGTGAATGTCCTTGGAGGAGAGCTTTCCTTTGCTCTTTCCCAAATCCAGCAGTTCTTTTAGTACTGTTTTCTTATCCTGTGTGCCCAAATTTTTACCCCCTATTTTTTCTTAGCCGCAAGACGCTTCAAATATTCTATCGTCTCTTCGTTGCTCATCCCAGCCACATCCTGTGGCTTTTTTTCATCCCGGACCGACTGTAAGGAACTGATATATTCCTCCAAGTCTGCCAGGGAAAAATTCATTCCTGCAATGGACACCATAAGGCCCGTAATCCTGGCCATTTCACCTTCATCAAAAAAGGCGCCTAAATAGCCAAGGTCAATGGCCTTTTGTTCTTGCAGCCTTTCAGCAAGAACCGCATAAATCTTACGGTTCGATTGGGTCACAAAGTCTTCTTCCTTCAGTTTATGCGAAATGTCCATAAAATAATCAGGATTTTTTAATAGAATTGCTAAAATCCGCTCTTCAATCACCGCTGCTTTCAAGTTCCTACTCCGTTCAGGATCAGGTGGAGCACCTACTGGTTCTGCCGCGGCAATCTTCAGCGTATCCTTTCTTTTTTCCTTTTGCTGCCTTCGTTTTATGACAGATTTTATCTGAAGCAAAAACGCGTCTTTGGAAATTCCCAGATCATGAGCTGTCTTGGAAGCATACACATCCCGTTCGATGGGATTGTAAATCGAAGCCAACAGATTTGCTGCCTCCTTTAGATAGCCCACTTTTCCATCGTCTGTCTCCAAGTCATATCGACTGCCTATTTTAGAAAGCTCAAACTCAATGGCATTTGATGAGCCGTCCATTAACATCTTAAAACGTTTGGCACCAAACTTTTTGATAAACTCGTCTGGATCCTTTGCATCGCGAATCGTGAGTACCTTGACGTGGACTCCTACATCAGAAAACATATTGATCGCCCGTTTGGTGGCGGCTTGTCCTGCTCCATCTGAGTCATAAGCGATGACAACGCTGTTTGTATATTGAGAAATCAACCGGGTCTGTTCCGGTGTCAGCGCCGTTCCCAAGGTGGCCACCGCATTGTCAAATCCAGCTTGGTGGAGGGCGATGACATCCATATATCCTTCCGCTAAAATCAAGCAGTCCTGCTTGCTGGATTTAGCAAAATTTAACGCAAACAGGTTTCTGCTCTTTTTATAGGCAATGGTATCTGAGGAATTGAGATATTTGGGACCGCTCCCTTCCATCGTTCTCGCTCCGAAGGCGATGACATTGCCCCGAATATCGATGATTGGGAAAATTACCCGATCCCGGAATTGGTCATATACCGAATCGTTTCTTCCTCGCACTACAACGGCTGCAGCAAGCATTTCTTCATAAGTAAACCCCTCTTGCCGCAGAAAATTCCGGGCGTTATCCCACCCCGGCGGGGCAAAACCCAGCCCAAAGTGGCGAATTATTTTATCGGTAATGCCTCTCCCCCTCAGATAGCTGAGAGCCTTCCGTCCCGAAGGAGCAATGAGCTGCTCGTGGAAAAAACGCGCCAGCTTCCGGTTGAGCTCCAAAATACGGGTGCGAAGCCTTGCTGTTTTGTCCCCCTCTACATCCTCCGGCATCTGCATGTTGGCCCGCTTTGCCAGAAATCGAAGGGCTTCTACATATTCTAAATTTTCAATCTTCTTGATAAAGGTGATAACATCTCCGCCGGCACCGCATCCAAAACAGTAGAAGGACTGACTATCTGGATAAACTGTGAAGGATGGGGTCTTTTCACTGTGAAAAGGACAGAGGCCCACCAGATTCCTGCCCCGGCGTTTCAGGTTCACATAGGAGGAGATCACCTGCTCAATATCACTGTTGTACTTGAGCTCCTGTATAAATGAATCCGGAATCAATCGGTTTTCCCCTCCTTTGCGCAGATGTTAGTATTTACTCCACCCCTGTGGAATAAAGATCTTTGAGAAAATGTGAATTGCATAGTAATCGCTCATACCAGACACATAATCACAGACAGCGCGGTGCACATCTTCCTGTTCCAAAATCACTTTATATTCATCAGGCAGCTGCTCTGGATGCTGAATAAAATACTCGTAGATCTTGATAATGATATCCTGTGCCTTTCCCTCTTCTCCCTTGGGCAGAGGGTTGGTATAAACCTTTTCAAACATAAAATGATGAATTTCCTGATATGCCGCAAAGATTTCATCATCCATCCGAATTTCATCGGTGCTGTTGTTAATGACCGAGGAAACAAGGGTCGTAATTCTCTTGGATTTGGTGTCTCCAAGTACCTGATGGATGTGGTCGGGGATATCCGCCTCCTCCATCACCCCAGCCCGGATGGCATCCTCAATGTCATGGTTGATATAAGCAATCCGGTCGGCGTAGCGGACAATCTGTCCCTCCAATGTCTTTGCCACGGGGCCAGTAGTATGGCAAGCGATGCCGTCCCGGACCTCTTTGGTCAGGTTAAGCCCTTTTCCGTCCTTCTCCAGCCGCTCTACAATCCGCACGCTTTGCAGGTAGTGCTTGTATCCGTAGGGACAAATTTCATTGAGCGCCCGTTCCCCGGCATGACCAAAGGGAGTATGGCCCAAATCGTGGCCCATTGCCACCGCCTCGGTCAAGTCCTCATTGAGCCGCAATCCTCTGGCAATCGTTCTAGCTATCTGGGCTACCTCCAGGGTGTGGGTGAGACGGGTGCGGTAATGATCCCCTTGAGGGGCCAAAAAAACCTGGGTCTTATGCTTAAGGCGCCGGAATGATTTGCAGTGGATAATCCGGTCTCTGTCCCGCTGATAGCAGGTTCTGAGAGGACATTCCTCAATGGGGATATCCCTGCCCTGTGACTCACAGGCAAGGGCAGCGCGTTTGGAGAGTGTCTGTCGTTCCAGTGCTTCCGTCTGTTCCCTAATGGTCATTGCTGCACAACCTCCCCGAGCAAAAGTTCCTTTTTTCCTAATTTCTTACTTAGCCAGGCATTTCAGAGGCCAACGATTCCTGCACCCAAAAACGCGAGGAAATCCTTCTACTATATTATTCTAAAATTATGTCTAAATTCCTTCTGATTCCCCAAAAAAATATAAAAATTCATGGGGTTTACTTTTCTGGAATACAGTCCCAAACCTCCTCTATCTCGTAGGGGAATACGGTTGCACTGGTGAGTTCTTCTAATTCCCGCTGAAACTGGCTTGCATAAACAGCCCGCATCATGACCCTCATTTTAACCACAACGCCAAAGTCGGATTCCAGGGTCACTGCGTGGAATTTTGGCAGCAGGTAGGTAATCTTTCCATATTGGCTGTAATCCATCTCTAGCTCATAGACCTTGCAGACACTCATAGGTTTTATTCCTGCAGCATCTACCGCGATTTTGGCCCCATGGGAGTAGGCGCGCACTAGGCCTCCAGCTCCCAAAAGAATGCCGCCAAAATACCGGGTCACCACCACGCACAGATCGGTGAGCCCTTCTTTCTGTAACACGTCCAGCACTGGGACACCGGCTGTTCCTTGAGGCTCTCCATCATCGCTGTACCGTTTAGTTCCATCTCGGAGGATATAGGCATAAACATTGTGTGTGGCATCCCAATATTTCGAGCGCATTTCATCAATAAAAGCGATAGCTTCCTCCTGCGTAGATACCGGCGCCGCCGTCCCAATAAAGCGGGATTTCCGCTCTACAAATTCATCCTGGGCCCGCTGATTCAGGGTAACATAGTCCTTCATGGTTGAGACTCTCCTTCCCCGGCACACAACAAAGGCGGTGCACATAGCATGCACCGCCTGCGTTTCGCAAATATAAAATTGCTTATTTGTCCATACCAAAACGTTTTTTGAATCTGTCAACACGTCCGCCGGTATCTACGAGTTTCTGTCTACCGGTGAAGAATGGATGACACTTGGAACAAATTTCAACGCGGATGTCCTTTTTGGTAGAGCGGGTCTCAATGACCTCACCGCAAGCACATTTAATTGTTGTCGGCTGGTAATCCGGATGGATTCCTTTTTTCATCTGAGTCACCTCTTTCACTACTCACGCTAACAATAGAATGTTATCATAACTCGGAACAAAATGCAAGACTTTTTATGGATATCCTCTTATTTTTTTCGTTTTTCCCCTTTGATTTTCTCTTATTGCATGAAACTTCGGAGATATCGACCCTCCTCTTTATTCTTAATAAAAGCGGCCGCAACTTTGCGGCCGCTTTTATTAAAGGTCTGCCATATTAAAATCCCATCATTTTGTTCATATCCGCCGCCATTTTTGCTTGTTTCTCCTCGGCTTCTTCCCAGGTACTGCCTACAGCGGTGTAATAAACCTTAATCTTCGGTTCTGTTCCCGACGGCCGGACAATGACTCCCAGATTATCGGTTAAGTCATAGGCCAATACATCAGATTTGGGCAGTGTAATCTCCACTTCTTCGCCGGTCTTCAAATTTTTCTTCACCGAGCTTGCGTAATCAGAGAACCAAACTACTTCATAGCCTCCGATTTCTGCCGGTACATTGGCCCGAAGATCCGCCATGATCTGTTTCATCCGTTCCATGCCGGCAGCACCTTCACAAGCGAAGTTACCGATCTTATGCAGGTATTTGCCGTACTTGTCATAAAGCTTGTTCACCGCATCTACCAGTGTCATGCCTTGAAGCTTGTAATATGCGGCCATTTCACAGATGAGCATAGAACCGTTGACAGCATCTTTATCCCGAACATAGCTTCCAGAAAGGTAACCGTAACTCTCTTCAAATCCGAGGATAAACCGATCTTGCTCGCACTTTTTCTCCAATGCCAAAATCTGCTGTCCAATATATTTAAAACCGGTGAGTACATTAATGACCTGCACGCCATACTCTGCCGCAATCTTTTCCACAATGGAGGTACTTACAAAGCTCTTGACCGCAATAGGATTTTTCGGCATTGTTCCGTTTGCAGTACGCACTTTACAGATAAACTCCAGCAGGAGGGCGCCTACTTCGTTGCCGGTAAAGAGGCGATAGTCATCCCCATCTTTGACTGCAATACCTACACGGTCACAGTCAGGGTCAGTGGCCAACAGTAAATCCGGTCCTACCTCTTCGCAGACTTTGAGTCCCTCATTTAGAGCCTCCCGGATCTCTGGATTAGGATAGGGGCAGGTGGGGAAATTGCCATCGGGCATTTCCTGGCTCTTGACAACAGTCACATCGCTGACCCCAATCCGTTTGAGGATCTCCCTGACACAACGGTTTCCGGCGCCATTCAGAGGAGTATATACTACTTTGAGGTTTGCCTTCCCACATGCCCCTGGCACAATTTCCTGGGCCTTTACCGCCTCGATAAACCGGTCAATCAAATCTTCACCTATGTATTCGATGAGGTTGGTAGACATTGCGCTTTCAAAGCCAATGAGTTTGATATCCGAGAAGATATCCAGCTTGACGATCTCCGCCAACACCTGATTGGCATCCTCTACATCTAGCTGGCAACCGTCACTGCCATATACCTTATAGCCGTTATACTTTGCCGGATTGTGGCTGGCGGTAACAACAATACCTGCGTCACAATGCAAATCACGCACCGCAAAGGAAAGGGCCGGTGTGGGCATCAATTCTTTATATAAATATACCTTAATACCGTTGGCCGCCAGAACACAGGCCGCCTCTTTGGCAAAGACATCCGATTTGATGCGGGAATCGTAAGCGATGGCGATTCCCTTGGATTTATTGTTTTTAATCAGATAATTGGCAAACCCCTGGGTGGCCTTGCGGACTGTATAAATATTCATTCGATTGGTGCCTGCGCCTAGGACACCCCGGAGTCCTGCTGTACCGAATTCAAGCTCCCTGTAAAAACGGTCGTATATCTCCTCTTGATTGCCCTTAATCTGCTCCAAATCTGCCACTACATCTTTGTCTTCCAGATTTTTGTCGCACCAAAGCTGATATTTCTGCATCTCTGTCATCTTACATCACCCATTTTCTTTGAATTGTGATTTTCTCACACTATTTACCCTTCTATTTTACTATAGCTCGTATGCAGTTTCAATACAAATCGAAGAACAATTTGACTAAAAATCCCCTATTTTTATGTTGTTTTCTACAATAATCCAAAATAAATATACTATTTTTTATTATGATCCAATAAAAAACGGCGAAGGATTTTTCCCTCTCATACTTTCTTCCATTGTCGAACTATGTTATAATATTTCTAAAAATTGGCCAAAAGGTGGCGATATAGATGTTCTGCAAAATATCCAGTCTTGCAGTGTATGGAATACATTCGGTTGTGGTCGCTGTGGAGGTAGACATCGCCACCGGTCTTCCCAGCTTTGATATTGTCGGCCTTCCTGACACAGCTGTCAAGGAGTCTAAAGACCGGGTCAAGGCCGCTATCAAAAACTGCGGCTATACCCTGCCTGTCAGCCGGATTACTGTCAATCTTGCCCCCGCGGATATTCGCAAATCCGGCCCGCTCTATGATCTGCCGATCATGATTGCAATATTACAGGGTTCTGGCCAAATCAGTTTCCCCACCGATTCCTTTGCCTTTTTAGGAGAGCTGTCCCTTTCCGGCGAAGTTCGCCATGTCAGTGGTGTGCTTCCCATGGTTCTCAAGGCCAAAGAAGAAGGCTTTTCTGGCGTTTTTGTCCCGGCTCAAAATGGAGCCGAAGCCGCAGTGGTAAAAGGGATCGCGGTCTATCCTGTATCCCATTTCACCGATTTAATCCGGCATTTTTCCGGAGAAGCCCCGATACAGCCTCTGATCTCTCCTCCCTTTTCTGCCGAGTCAGCTCTTCCAACGCTGGATTTTCGTGACGTCAAGGGGCAAGCCGAAGCAAAGCGCGCTATGGAAATCGCGGCGGCCGGCGCTCATAATATGATCTTGATCGGTCCTCCCGGTTCTGGGAAGAGTATGCTGGCCAAACGTCTGCCCTCTATCCTGCCCCCGATGACATTTGATGAGGCCATCGAGACCACCAAAATTTATTCGATTTGTGGACAGTTGGGGGAAGGCAATTCTCTGATCCGGACTCGACCCTTTCGGGCCCCGCACCACACCGTATCTGCTGTTGGGTTAGCTGGAGGGGGCTACAACCTGGCTCCCGGTGAAATTTCTCTGGCCCATAACGGCGTTTTGTTTTTGGATGAACTGCCCGAATTTAACCGCAGTGTCCTGGAGGTGCTTCGCCAGCCTATGGAGGACCATATGGTCACCATCTCCCGGGCGGCAGGACAAATGAGCTACCCTTGCTCTATCATGGTGGTTGCCGCCATGAATCCCTGTCCTTGCGGCTATTACGGCCATCCTACCCGGCCCTGTACCTGTTCTTCTAAGGCTGTTGCCCACTATCTTTCCAAGGTTTCTGGCCCTCTGCTGGATCGCATTGATCTCCACGTGGATGTCATGCCGGTAGAATATGAGCACCTGTCTTCCTCTGAAAAAGCAGAGCCGTCTGCCGCTATCCGTGCCAGGGTGGAAAAAGCGCGTGAAATTCAGCTACAGCGCTTTGAAGGAACCGGGATTACCTCCAACGCCCGGATTACCAGCGGGCTGCTCTCTACGATGTGCCCGATCTCCGATAAAGGCAATATCATTCTGAAAGCGGCCTTTGACTCCATGGGCCTTTCTGCCCGGGCTTATGACCGGATTCTCAAAGTTGCCCGCACCATTGCCGATTTAGAAGGAGCAGAAGTCATTGATGCGCCCCATATTGCCGAGGCGGTACAATACCGCAGTCTGGACCGCAAGTATTGGCAGCACAGCGTTTTATAATGATATCTTCATAAATAAAAAGGAGGCCGCTTATGGTCAAACACATTGTATTTTGGAATCTTAAAGAAGAGGCCGCTGGTGGCAACAAAGCCCAAAATGGCCAAATTATCAAGGAAAAACTAGAGGCGCTGGTTGGAATTGTACCCGGCTTGCTCAAGGCCCAGGTAGGGGTCAATTTTAATCCCAAGGGATACGACCTGTGTTTATACAGCGAACTCACCTCCAAAGAGGCGCTGGATGGATATCAAACCCATCCGGCCCATTTGGCTGTCAAAGAGTTCGTCCACCAGGTTATCTGTGACCGGGTTGTTGTGGATTTTGAGGTATAATCCAGCAAAAGGAGGCTTTATGGACGAAAATAAGAAAAAGCGATACTACATTTTGATTTCTGTATTTGCCGGAGCTGCTGTGCTTGGCATTGTGGTCATCTGCCTTCTGTTAGGGCAGACCCACCGATTGCGTTCCGAAATACAAAATCTGCAAACTAACATTTCCGAAATGCAAAGAAACCTTCAAAGCAGTATTGACAGCGGTATCGGTAATATCGAGGCTTCCCTAAAGGAGCAAAGCCATATTTTTTCCTATTCCAGCTGTGAAACCGGCAATTATGACCGCGAAAGCAAAAAGCTAAATATTTCCATGACTGCAATCCCCAAATCCGCGAAAGAGGCCGCTCAGGTTACATTCCTCCTCATGTATGATGGCCAACAGCAGGAAGTTGTGCCAAAAGCGCAACAGGATTCCGATCTGGGGCTGGTATTCACTGCGGAAGGTCAGATTCCCCTTTGTGAGAATTTAGTGGTGATGGGGGTGCTCCAACAGGGCGACGAAAAGCAGACCCAGACCATCGGCGAATTTTACAACCTGCAGGGAGAGTATCTCCTTACTCTGGAAAGTGCCAGCTATTGGGGCAGTACAGAATTTGATCCAGTTCATCAACAGTTGACACTGGATGGCAGCTTTGAAGTTTTTATGTATCTGCCAGATCCTTACGGCGACAATCAGGTGGAAAAGGCGGAGCTTGTTATTCAGGTCAATGGAAGCGATGCCAAGGTATATCCCATCCAGGTAACAGAGGAAATGCTCATGGGAGTCTCTCTGGAAATTCCTGTAAAAGAAAATCTTGATGTCCAGACTGACGATATGGTATCTGTCCTTCTGAGGGCGGATGACACCTATGGCTATCATTACGAGCGTATCTTTGACGCTTATAGTTTGCAGCCAGACGGTAGTCTCTCTTCCCATCCTGAACTTTTTAGCAAAGGAGAAACCCAGATTAGCTAAAAAAGGGACCGGAAATTTCCGGTCCCTTTTATTTGTGATATTGGGTATGGGCATTGATGGAAAAAGCCCGATATATTTGCTCTAACAGCATAATGCGAAACAGTTGATGAGGAAATGTCATAGCTGACACAGAAAGCCGCAAATCCCCGCGGCGTTTCACCGCATCTGACAGGCCAAAGGATCCGCCAATGACAAAGCAAACCTGACTTTTTCCACCGATTGCTACGTTCTGCAATGTTTCCGCCAACTTTTCGGAAGATAAAGATTTTCCCTCGATACACATTGGGATCACATAGGCGCTCGGAGAGATTTTTTGAAGGATGGCGTTTCCTTCCGTTTCCAGCACTTTTTCAATTTCTCCCCCAGTAGGCCGATCCCCCACCCTGCATTCCGGAATTTCCGTAATGCGCAGCTTACAAAAGGATTGGAGGCGCTTTGTATATTCTGCTACCGCTTCTGTCCAATACCTTTCTTTGAGCCTTCCTACACACAATATTTCCACGCTGAGCAAGTATCTCTTCCTTTCTTCAACCAGAAAACACCTCCCGTGGGAGGTGTTTTTGCAATCTTCATTAAAAGGTGAGCATCCTGCTCACTTCATATCGGGACGCAACGTCCAAGGTAAAATCAATTCCCGGTTTCATCTGCTCCAACAAAAGCTGCGAAAGGGATGATTGATAGGCGATATCAGGCAGGTTATTTTCCCGGCTTAGGTGGGCCAAAATAAAACGGGTAGCTTTCGATTTCACCAGCCTTGCAATTTGTATAGCACAATCCTCATTGGAAAGATGCCCCTTGGGCGAGGCAATCCGCCGCTTAAGATGATAAGGGTACCTGCCGCTTTGCAGCATTCCTCTGTCGTAGTTAGACTCAAGTACCACTACATCACAACCGCTCAGGCCACGATCCACAGCGTCGGTAATGCAACCCGTATCGGTAGCATATCCCACCAAGCGGTCATCAGCCATATGGATGCGGAAACCAAGGCTGTGGGCACAATCATGGGAGGTGTCAAAGGGGGTGATCTCCATCCGAGCAATCTCCATGGTACCAGCAATCTCCCGCAACTCTGCCGTAGGAGGCACCAGGTCGTTTTGTTCTATGTACTCCAAGGTTTCCCTGGAACCGTAAACTGGAATGGGAAGCTTTTTTAACAGAATCTTGAGCCCCTTAATATGGTCGGTGTGCTCATGGGTGATGAGAATCGCTTTGATTTGTCCAGGATCCACATCAATTTGCCGCAAACCACTTAAAATCTTTCGACAGCTGACCCCAGCATCAATGAGGATACCATCCTTTCCTCCGCCTAGATAGGTGCAGTTTCCGCTGCTTCCGCTATAAAGTGGACAAATGCGCGACACAAGCTCTCCTCCTTCTGACCATCGGTCAAGGAAATACAGCAAAAAAGCAAAACACGAAGGTTTTGCTCATCCGTTTATTTGCTTCATCAAATAGCGCTATAATGCCTTGGCCAGGGTTTCCTCCGGGATCATAACCTTACGAATATTGGCTCCCAAGCCTTTCAGCTTGATCTCAATATTCTCATAACCACGTTCAATATGATAAATATCCTCAATTTCTGTAACGCCGTCTGCGCAAAGTCCCGCGATCATCAGCGCGGCGCCTGCCCGCAGATCCGTAGCGCGCACCGGTGCCCCATGAAGCTGAGGAACTCCCTCAATCACTGCCACTTTGCCATCAACCTGGATATTAGCGCCCATCCGCCGCAACTCATCCACATAGCGGAAGCGATTATCCCAGACCCCCTCGGTGACGATGGAGGTGCCATTGGCCATCGAAAGCAGGGTTGTCATCTGCGGTTGCATATCGGTGGGGAATCCAGGATGGGGCATTGTCTTCAGGCTCGTCCGCTCCAAAGGACCTGTGCGCCAAACCCGCAGACAATCGTCAAACTCCTCCACTTCCGCCCCTGCTTTGATGAGCTTGGCTGTAATGGATTCCAGATGCTTAGGGATGACATTCTTAATGAGTACGTCGCCGCCGGTAGCAGCTGCGGCAATCATGTAAGTGCCGGCCTCAATCTGATCAGGTATAATGGAATAATTGGTTGTTCCCAAATGCTGAACACCATGAATTTTGATGACATCCGTTCCCGCGCCACGAATATCGGCTCCCATAGAGTTAAGGAAGTTGGCAAGATCGACAATGTGCGGCTCTTTTGCCACATTCTCGAGCACAGTCAGGCCTTTTGCTTTTACGGCTGCCAGCATGAGATTGATGGTCGCCCCCACGGACACTACATCAAAATAGATGTGGCTTCCCACCAGATTCTCCGCTACTACCTCAATCATGCCGCCCTGTTCCAAAGAAACTTTGGCACCCAGCGCCTCAAATCCCTTGATGTGCTGGTCAATCGGCCTTACTCCAAAATCGCAGCCGCCAGGCATGGATACCCGGGCACGATTATACCGTCCCAGCATGGCCCCTAAAAAGTAATAGGACGCACGCATGTGTCTCGCCATCTCATAGGGGACCTCAGGAACTCTAATATTTCTAGTATCAACTCGAATGGTATTTTTATTTATAACTTTAATAGAAGCGCCCATCTCATGCAGAATGTTAAAGAGAACGGCAACATCTTTAATATTTGGAATATTTTCAATCACGCACGGTCCTTCCGCTAAAATAGCGGCCGGAATAATCGCAACAGCAGCATTTTTGGCACCGCTGATGACGACCTCTCCCTGCAGGCGCACGCCACCGGTTAAAACATACTTATCCAACGCGGCACTCTCCTTATAGGTTCTTAACATTCATATTATATCATTAAAATACACAAAATAAAAGCCATTTTTTCTATGATTAGGATATTTTTAGAAAATAGCTATTTATGTCCCCGCACCTTCTACTACTATTCTAAGCGATTGTGAGGGAAATAACCAAAAAAGCGATACAATATTTCGCATCGCTTTTTGTCGTAAATATTTCCTAAATCTACTAAAAACATCTTTAATTCGCGACGTCAAACAATTTTTTCAGCCGCATTAATGTCAATCTCCGTCGAATGTAAGGGCTGTATTTCTTTGTGTCCTCTAATATATCGTCGGAGAGGCCGAGATCCGATAGGGTCTGCGGTGCGCCTACCTTCCCCAACATCTCTCTTATCTCCTGAGGCTGGGGAATCTTCGCAATAATCTTTTTGATTTCATCATAATGCTGTGCAATTGCATCAACGTCTACATCCAACAGCATGTCCCTGCCATTTTCCCGCCGGATGTCTTCCGCTGTATTTTTAAAGACTCTGTCAATCTCCTCATCGCTGAGGGGATGATATTCGACCGGCACAATTGATTTTCCTGCTCCAATTTCATGATACACCTGGGAAACCAACGCCGTAGCAACCCCTACCTTTTCGCCGTGCAAGGCATCAATAGGCGGATTGATTACCGCCGTCTCCCACAGGTGGGACATGTGGTGCTCTGCGCCGGAAGCCGGACGAGAATTGCCGATCATCTGCATGGCTACACCGGAAAGAAGCAACGCATACATGAGCTTTTCACATGCTGAATGCTTCCCTCGGGCTACATCATCAATGGCGGAAACCGCTTCGCTAAGCGCCTGCTCCATCACGCCATAGACCTTCTCACATAAATATTCCCCTGTGACAAGATGCGCGATACGCCAATCGGAAAGAGCAGTATACTTTCCTAAAATATCTCCTACTCCCGAAGCGATCAGCTGTTTCGGAGCATCAGCAAAAATATCAGTATCCGCAATGACCGCAATGGGAGCAATTCCCGGCGTTGTCACCTTTGCTCCACGAAAGGTCATAGCACATACGGTAGATACAAATCCATCTACAGAAGGGGCCGTAGGAATAGAAATAAAGGGAATGCCTCTTTCATGGGCGCAATAGCGGGTGATATCGTGAATGGTACCCGCGCCTACAGCAATCAGATAGTCGGGCGTCCCCATCTGGTCCAGGACAAACTGGGTGCTTTTTTCATCTGCATGAACCTCAGGGAAATCAAGGACCACCTTCTCTTCGCTGTTCAAAACCTGAGAGACGGCACTTGCTGCCGCAACATCCGTGTTTCTGTCGCAAATAATACACGCATTTCCATCAAGCTCCACTTTTTCTAACACATTTTTCAGTTTGTAGATTGCTCCGCTTTCCAGAATAATCTCTCGAATGGTAAGTGTATGTTCTCTTCCACAATCACACTTTTCTCTTTGGAGCTGTTTGACGATTCTGAGCACGGTAAAGCCCTCTTTTCCTACTTTTTCGGCAGAGATATTCTGCCCGTCCTTCCCCTCTTCAAACGTCCTTTGTTTTATTTTTCTCTCTCTTTAAAATGGATGAAACTGATACAATTATAACACAATCTATACAAAAGAAAACCCCGACGTTTTAACCAATTAACGTCGGGGAAAACTCTTATTTTTTCTTCTTTTTGGCAGAAATCACTGCCACTGCCACAATAGCAAGAAGTGAGGCTCCCAAAAGGACCGCCATGATTCCCAGCATCATCCCCGAAGTATCCCCAGTGGCCGGGTTTCCTTGGGTCTTAACTGAAGGACCACCGTTTCCTGCAAAGGTTTGCAAAGTCGACATCACCATCATTATTGCAGATGACATCAGAAAGGCAGTATGTTTCCAAATTTTCTTCATCGTCCGGTCCCTTCTTCCACTTGTTGTTTCATTTGTGATGTGGACAACCGCAGCACAATTCTAACGCATTTTCAAATTATATGCTGTTTATATAGTGCATGTCAATGAAGATTCTCTTGCAAAAACCAAACGATTTTTGTAACTATTCTGCCAGCAACTGCTAAATATAAAAATCCGGACCCATAGGGCCCGGATTTTGAAGGCATTACCGATAGGATTTCTCCAAAATAGAGACAACCTCATCCATAGAAAGCTGATAGCGGTCAACTTCAAACAGTCCGCCCATGGTGTCTTTCGCATGCTTTGCCATCTGAGGAAGCTCCTCTTTCTTAATGCCGTATTCCGACATCTTCAGTTCGTCGACTCCGCAGTCTTTCTGCAATTTCTTAAGCATCTCCACAAAATCCATAGGATCTTTTGCATCTTCTTTTCCCAGCGCTTTTGCCATGGCAATAAAGCGATCTGGCACCTTGTCCGCAAACAGGGTATTGTAAGCCACAGAAACCATAATCAACCCAGCACCATGAGGTAGATCCGGATGGTAACCGCTCATTGCATGCTCAATGGAATGCTCAGAGGTACAGCCAGAAGTGGACTCCACCATACCGGAAAGGGTATTGGCCAGAGCGACATAGGATCTTGCCTCCACATCGCTGCCATCTTTCACCGCACGGGCCAGATATTTTCCGAGCAATTCAATGGACTTCAGAGCAAACAGATCACTGATGGGATTGGCTACAGATGCAATATAGCCTTCCGTTGCATGGAACAGGGCGTCAAATCCCTGATAAGCGGTAAGCTTCGGAGGAACGCTCATCATGAGATCCGGATCAATGATAGAAAAAACAGGGAAAGTCTTATCGTAGCCAAATCCAATCTTTTCGCCTGTCTCCTCCTTGGTGGTGACAGTAAAAGGATCGGCCTCAGTGCCGGTTCCCGCAGTCGTTGTAATAGCGATAATGGGCAAAGGATCGTTGGGTACCGGCATTCCTTTACCGGAACCGCCGCTGATGTAGTCCCAGTAATCCCCCTCATTGGTGGCCATAACTGCAATAGCCTTGGAGGCATCAATGCTGCTGCCGCCGCCTAGGCCGATAACAAAGTCGCAGCCTTCGGATTTGGCCAGTGCAGCACCTTCCATAACATGGGATTTGATAGGGTTGGGCAGGATCTTATTAAAAATCACATAATCCGTCTTATTCTCTTTTAAAAGCGCAGTCAGACGGTCCAGGTAACCATATTTTTTCATAGAGGTGCCGCTGGAAGTGACAATCAACGCTTTTTTCCCGGGGAGCTTTTCTGTCGCGATTCTGCCCAGCTCACCCTTGCCGAAAAACAGACGTGTTGGGATGTAGTAACTAAAATTTTGCATAGTTCATTCCTCCTACCGCAGATGCGGCAAAGTTTTGATAATACAACCGTGAAATATTATAAATGATTCAGCGTAAATATACAATGGTGCCTTTGGATTTGCAACTGGTTTCACATCGATCTTTGTAAAATATGCACATAGACTTCCGAGAAGACCCACCTATTTTGAGATAGCACTCACAGCCTAGCGCAATCCCGCATAAAATAAAGTGACAGACCATGAAAAGAAGGAGGAAATTCTATGCTAAAAATCCGCGATATTACCGAAGATGACCGAGATAGCTTTATTCCTATGGTGGTAGACTTTTATCGCGACGGCGCCACACTATATGAGGCCAATGTCGGCTATATCTCCCAAACCTTTGACGCTGTCATCCAACATAGTCCCTACCTCCGGGCAGTGATCATACAGCAGGACGACATCACGGTAGGTTATGCTCTCCTTGCCTTCACCTGGAGCAATGAGTCGGGCGGTAGGGTGGTCTGGCTAGAGCAGCTATACATAAAACCAGAGTTTCGGGGAAAAACCATTGGTTCCCATTTCTTACAGTGGCTCCAGGAGGAATACCGAACATTCAGTCGTATCCGGCTAGAGGTATGCCCCTTCAATCCAGATGCCAAACGACTTTATGAAAAATACGGATTTCATACACTTGATTATATACAGATGGTGTATGACCGTTGATCGCTTGGTTTCGTATTTCCTTCCATCCCATCATACGAACTCTAAAAAAGCGCGGCAATTGCCGCGCTTTTCTTATAAATGATAGATCATATGCTCACAAATAGAGCTTGCCGTCTGGCAATACTCGGTGATGTCAAATTTTTTTACCACCAATTTCTCTTTCGCGCCTTCATCTGCGTCATCGCTCATAGAACGAATGATGACAAAAGGCACATCGTTTTTCATCGCAATGTGGGCTATCGCCGCTCCTTCCATCTCTACGCAAAGAGGAGCGTATTCTTTTGCAATCCTGCTTTTCACTTCGCTCTCGCAAATAAACTGATCTCCTGTAGCAATTGTTCCCACAGCAAAGTGAACATCCAGCTCCTCGCAGGCTTTCTGCGCCGCATGTACCATTTTTTCGTCCGCCTGAAAGCGCTCTAAAAAAGGATAGCTCTGGCTGAGCATAGACAGGGTGGCATCATGGTAGGTAACCATCTGGGAAATCGCTACATCACCTACTCCGAGGGCAGAAGTCATATTTCCCGCAATGCCGCTGTTAATGACCATATCTACTCCAAAGCCAGTAATCAGCAGCTGGGTTGCGGCGGCTGCACTGGCTTTTCCCATACCGCAGCAGCACAAAACTACCTCTTTCTGGTCCAAGCTTCCCACATCTATGTCAATGCCGCCCTGGTGGTAATGTTTTACTTCACCTAACCTATCTCTCAGGATCGCCACTTCTTCTGGCATCGCTCCAATTATTCCGATTCTTTTCATAAAAGCCTCCTATCCCTTTCATTCATTTTTTCAGTATACGCTGAAATTACCATGCGGTCAACGCCGAAAAATTGCATTCCTTGTTTTATGGTGAGGCTATTAATCTTAGTTTTGAACTTTTCCCAGACAGAAATCAGCGGCGTTCGCAGAATTCTAAAAATATATAACCAAAAATCTTCTTAGTTTTTACTACATTTCTACAATATTTCATTCAAGATATTGCTATTCCTCTGAAAATATTGTTTAATAGTAATCAGAGTTTAATAATACGACTCGGCCGATAGCAATCGACTCATTTCATTTATAGGAGGATGAAATTTATGTTGCAACCCATTCGACTGCGTCCTGCTTACAAGGACTATCCTCATGGCGGCCATGGCCGGTTGAGAGATGAATACGGCAAATTTGACACCCCATATGAAATCACCGCTGAAAGCTGGGAGCTTTCTTGTCATAAAAATGGAGAAAGCATCGTTGTATCCGGCAACCACAAAGGAAAGACACTTTCCGCTTACATCGCAGCTATGAAAGAGGAAGGCTATGATGTAGTTGGAACCGTGGGCCAGAAATATGACCGCTTCCCGCTGCTGGTAAAATTCCTTGACTCTGATCAGGATCTTACATTGCAGGTGCATCCCACCGACGAATATGCTTATCGTGTAGAACACGAGCCTGGAAAAACCGAAATGTGGTACTATGTGGAATGCGAGCCTGATGCTATTACTTATTATGGTTTTAACAGAAAAACCAACCGCGAAGAGTACATTCAGAAGGTGAATGACGGCACCATCATGGATATGATTTCTGCTGTTCCTGTGAAGCCGGGAGATGCTATTATGGTCAACTCCGGCATCATTCACGCAGTGGGCAAAGGCACCCTTTTGGCAGAAATTCAGCAGAACTCTGATACAACCTATTCCATGTATAACTATGGCCGTCCCTGCGAATTCCCCTTCCAGCTGGAAGAATCCGCTGATGTTATGAACTACAATCCGCCTGAAACCGTAATTCTCCCGAAACCAGAGCCTGAGGTGTTTGACGGATTTAAGAAATATTGGGTGGCTGACTGCCAGTACTTCACCGTCTATCGCCTTGAGGTAGAATCCAGCGCCAAACAGGCCACTGGCGCAGATTCCTTCCATCATCTGCTTTTCCTCTCCGGCTCTGGCGAGGTCAAGTGGGATGGCAGCAGTGCTCCTTACAATAAGGGAGACAGCATCTTTGTACCGGCAAACTTTGGTGAATATGAAATCACCGGCAATGGCGTTTGCCTGCTTTCCATCGCAAAATAAAATTGCAGATAAAAACAAAACACCCCGCATTTCAACAAATGCGGGGTGTTTTTCTGTAAATAAAAAGCGGACAGGTCTCCCCATCCGCTTCAAAGATTATTTTATTTGATTTTCAGTTTAAAGTCGTCTCCCACGATACCTACATAAGCGCCATCTTTCGCCTCACTGGTTCCCTCACGGCAGATGACCCATTTATTTTTGGCCAGCAGCATTTTATCTTCCAGATTTTTGACCACTACAGGCTTTTCAAGAGGCATATTGGTGCCCTGAGGCAGGCAGACCAGTGTAATAAATCCGGTCTCTTCTACATTGCAGGGACCGTAGTGCAGGCATGTACCATAGGTTTCCAACACTGTACCCGCCGGTACATAGAAAGCTTCTGCATCTTTGGTATCAAATTTGCCGTCCACAATGTCAGACTGACATCCGATCAGGATCACACAGTCGGTTACTGCAATAACAGTTTCATCCCCCTTGTGATATTCCAGTGCGCCAATGCTGTCTCCAAATCCTGCACAGGTACCGATCTGCATAGGCATTTCACCATAGTGCATCTGCTCCAGCAGATCCTTAGGAGCCAATGCTTCCAGTTCTGGCACCGACGCATGATAATCGCAGCCAGCGGCCGGCATCTTGACAATTTCCTTTGCTTTGGCAATCAGAGCAGAAACATCATAGCCCTCCACAATAAAGCCATATCTTCTAAAGTTGTCATTGGAGACTTTCTTAATTTTCAAATCGGGATTGAGTTTTACCAGCTTCTCATACATGGGAAAAACCTCCGTTTCAAAATAAGTGATGAAATTTGTACGTACATCTTTTGGTGTACAAGGCCATTATAGTCCTTGTGCAGGGTAAAGTAAATCAGTAATTCCCAGGTTTTGATAAAATTGGCGACTCTGTCATTTTTGCATCTTTAAATTTGTCATGTTTTACAGTGGTTACAGCAGTGAAAATAGGTCTTTATTGCGCCCATAAAGCTGTTTATATACCTGGTAACGCTGGCGATAAACCTTGCTGTTTTCAGGGATAGGGTGGGTAACAACCGGACTCATGACAATTAACTGATCGCATGCTGCCGCCAGGCTGTCATAAATTCCTACGCCGACACCTGCACAAATGGCCGCTCCAAAGCTAGCCTGTTCCTTACTCTCGGTGGTATAAATATCCTGCTCAAAAACATCCGCCTGCATCTGCAGCAAAAGCGGACTCTTGGCACCTCCGCCAGACGCGATGATCTTGTCCGTTGTAACGCCCAGGGAATTAAATATTTCCAGGCCGTCTTTCAGAGAGAAGACCATGCCCTCCATTACTGCACGGACCATATGGGCCTGGGTATGTTTGATGGTCAGGCCGAAAAAGATGCCCCGGGATAAAGGATCCAAGCAGGGAGTCCGTTCTCCACACAGATAAGGAAGGAAAATCAAACCTTCACTGCCAGGTTCAATAGTTTCCGCCTCTGCATCAAGCTTCTTATAGCTCTCTTTATAAAAGATATTATCTCTCAGCCATTTTTGCGCGATCCCTCCATTGAGGCTGGCCCCAAGGATGGTCCAGATATTCTTATCCGCATGGCAGAATGTATTGGTACGCAGCTGAGGATCATAGACCGGACGGTCTACACAGCAGGCAATCTGGCTGGCTGTGCCGATATTCGAGGCCACATAGCCCGGACGCACCAAGCCATTGCCTACCGATTGCATTGGCTGATCTCCGCCGCCGTAGACCACAGGAGTCCCTACTGTAAGGCCTGTCTCCTCCGCCGCTTCCGAGATAATTTCTCCCGCAATATCGCAAGCTTCCTTGCACTCAGGAAATAAGTCTCTTTCCAATCCCAGTTCATCGATCAATTCCCAGGCCCAATGGCGGCCGGCAGTATCAAAAGCCACCGAGCTGGAAGCATCTACTGATTCGGTGCCGATCTTTCCCGTCAACTTCATTCTAATGAAGTCCTTGGGCATCATAACCTTATCAATTTTCCTATAGTTTTCCGGCTCGTTGTCCTTCACCCACAAAAGAGAAAGGAGCATAAACCCTGTAGCTGGCGCGTTGAGGGTTACCTTAGAAAATTTTTCTAATCCGATCTTTTCCTTGACAAAGTTAATTTGCTCAGAACTGCGCTGATCCGCCCAGATAATTCCCTTGCGCACCACTTGGCCGTTCTTATCTACAGCAACCAGGCCATGCATTTGACCGGAAAAGCCAATGCCTTTGATTTCGCTCGGTATGATTTTACCTTTGGCAAGCGCTGTACGGATGGTATTCTTGGTGGCATTCCACCACACCATAGGATCATTTTCTGCGTAACCAATTTGCGGAATATCAAAATCATAGTCTTCCTGACCTACGCTAATAATATGACCCTCTGTATCGATAATCAACGATTTTACACTGGATGTGCCCAAATCAATGCCCAATAAATATGACATTTCACTTCTCTTTTTTTGTGGCATATAAATTGTAAATGTATTATACCACTCTCAAGGATACTTTCCAACTTATCGGATCATAAAAATTTTAGTTCATGATCCAAAACAAAAAAGCAGCTGGATGTCCAGCTGCTTTTTTTCTAGATATTTACTGGTACCTTTCTCCAATAACAAGACTGAGTATTGCGCCCGAACCAGCCAAACCAGCCATGGTCCAGAGAATCGCCGGTTCAACCCGCAGCGCCGGACCACCTGTGTTGGGGTTCTCTTTCTCTGGATCTATTACTGTTGCAGAATCATCGGTGAAATCTATGTTCGCATTACTGTTGTTACCGCCTGGAATGGAGGGATTTTCATCTGCCGGCTGCTGAGGCTCTGCATAGCCCTCCGTCAGAGAATAGACGGCAACCGTGCCGGAGACTTCATGGGCCGCCAGCACCAAGGGATATCCGGTGGGGCTTAATGACGCCGGGATGGTGCAAAGCCCTTCCACTGACACATCGCCTTTGATATCCTCGCTGTAATCCCTGGTAGAAATGTAGTCTACATAAGTGGCGTTGGCCGGGTCGGAAATGTCATACATCATGACGCCGCTGATCCGCTCCAGCCCGATGAAGGCGTAGGTCTTCTCCCCTACCTGGAGGGTCTTCACGTCTTCCGGCTCTGGCCCCTTCTTAGAGCTGCGTTTATCCATCCCAACCTCATCGTTAGAAGTATTGAAGAAGGCCTTGTTCCAGCTCTGTGCTGTTACATTTTCGAAATCACTGCCGCTTTCATAAACAGTCGTCAGGTCGGATGCCCGCAGGATGGAGAAGGAACGTCCTCCCAGCATAAAATTGGCAGTTCCACCCTGATCGTCCAAGCCGTCAATTTTACCGGCGTCTAAAACTTCTGTATCTTTAGCATCAGGATCCAAGGATACCTCTTTAATATTTGCATACTCTTCCCATTCTGAAGCGTCGCCCTCATTGGCCGTCAAAATGTAATCCACACCACCGATGTTGACACAGGCAATACCATCGGGCATATAGACGCCATAGAGGTTTTCCATGGTTTTCAGTTCCACCTGATCATTTCTCAGCGCATCGATTTCATTACCCGCTTGGCTGTGATCCTTAAGGCCCAAGCTTTTGACAGAGATAAACTCCTGCTCCGTCAGGTCGAACACCGCAATAGAGTTTGCCTCCTGCAGCGAGACGTAGGCGGTCTTGCTGTCTGCGCTGACCGCAATATATTCTGGTTCAAAGTCCTGAGAAGGCATCAGGCCAGTTTTCAGCAGTACACCTTCATTGACCAAATTGTCTCTCTGGGCATCAAATTTCTCAAAGCCTACAGTCTGTGCCGTTGCATTGTCAATTCCTTGGCTCAGATCAACCATGGTAATAGAGCCGGCAGGATCCTCTCCAGCTTCGTATCCATTCCTCGGCTCGCCTTCATCCGCGGTCAGCACAGCGTTTCCGTCAGGTGTGAAGCAGACCATATCCGGCTGTACGCCGGTGGAAAAATGTGTCTGGTAGTTGCCGTCATAATCTAACAAAACAACTGCTCCAGCTTGATTGTATGCCGCGGCCTGGACCGCTACGGCAATCAGATCCCGTTGGGTGTTAACGTCTACACTGGTAATATCGCCGCAGTCAAATCCGTGCTCCGCTGCCATAGCATCCAGTTTTAAAGAAACCGCATTGGAAAAACTGTTATCCCCATCTTTGAGCCCAGAGAGATCGACAATATCGATCTGCTGCTCCTGTCCACTGACAATGTACATCTTTTGATTGTCAGAATTATATTTGACAATCTCTGCGACACCACCGTCGGGATTGCTAGCTCCTACAGAATAACTGCCAAGATATTGAATCTTTCCGTTCTCACTGTTGTAATTGACTGTCACGATTGGATCAGTCTCGCCGGGATCCTCCTGCTCCAGCGGACCGTCCGCCAGAGAACGGGGCATTGCGGGCGAGGGATCGCTATAATCGACAACCTCAAAATCTGCTCCATTGTCATCGGTATCTACATTCCGGTCGGTGCGGATAAAACCTTTTTTCTTAGATTGTCCCGCTGCCGGATTTGTCTCGCAGCCGTCAATTGCGTCAGTCTCCCCTTGGTCGTTGCCTGCGGTACCGATCATATCCACATAACCATCCACTTTTGTACCTTCACCATCTGTATTAAAGGGGTTGACAACCTCATCCCCCAAAGGCGCTGTCGTGCTCAGAAGCACTGCTTTTCCACCTTTGGTACAAAGGGATACATCCTCCCATTGGGCATCAAACTGGGTCAATTCTACAGAACCATCTGCATCATTTGTGCCACAGCCGACCAAATAGGAGCATTTGGCGGGAATCACAGCGCTGCTGTCAAAGGTAAATACCTCCCATCCGCTGCGCTGCTCAGCAAACTGGGTGGGATAGGGCTGATACTGAATTGAATAACCATTCAGTGAAATTTCCTCATTGGTGGGATTATAGATCTCGATAAAGCTATGGGAAACTGGCACACCGCTTGCCGCATTTCCCTCTTCATCCACAGCGCCTGCATAAAAAGCCGCAATCACCAGATGGTCTGCTGCCTCGCCCTCCGCAAACACAGGGATAATAGCGGCAAGTCCAATGATTACAGCCATGATGGCGCTTAAAATGCGCTTCTTCATAAAATATCCTCCTGTTTATGTGTTTGTTTCATCATAGCATGGGCAGTTATAATCCACCTGATGGACGGGTAAAGGTCGTGTAAAATAATGAAGCAACAAAAAAGCGGCGCTTGAAGCGCCGCTTTGCATTGAACAAAGAAGATTTATTTTTCAATGATCTCTTTATGATACTGCTGAAGGGATTTAACCTTATTGATCTCTGGGTTGGAGGCCGCTTTGATACCAATCACCGCCGCTTTGGCCGCAGCCATGGTGGTGATCTGGATCACCTTGTTTTTGATAGCAGCCTTACGGATATAGCTGTCATCGTTGGAGCCCTGTTTGCCAATGGGAGTATTGATGACCAGATTAATCTCCCCGTTGGTAATGGCGTCGACAATGTTCGGCCTTCCCTCGTGGAGTTTTTTAATAAGAGTAGCATTGACCCCATTTGCTTTAAGTAGATTATAGGTGCCTCGAGTGGCATAGATCTTAAAGCCGACTTCCTCGAAACCGCGGCCCAGCTCTACCACCTCATCCTTGTCAGAATCGTTGACACTGATGAGCACACTGCCGGACGTGGGCAGCGGAGTTTGGGTAGCCTCCTGGGATTTGAAGAAGGCGACACCAAAGGAGTTGGAAAGTCCCAACACCTCACCGGTGGAACGCATCTCGGGTCCCAATACCGGGTCAACCTCCTGGAACATATTGAAGGGGAACACCGCTTCCTTCACACCATGGTGGGGGAAGATATGCTCTTTGAGGTTTACTACTGTGTCCTTTTTACCGGTCAGATCAGAGGTGATAATCTCAGTAGCTGCCCGGACCATATTAATATTGCACACCTTAGAAACCAGCGGCACTGTACGGGACGCCCGGGGATTTGCTTCCAGCACGTAGACTTTATCATCGGCAATGGCGTACTGCATGTTCATAAGTCCTTTGACGCCCAATGCCCTGGCCATCTTCTTGGTATACTCTTTGATGGTGGCTACATGTTTTTCTGGAATGGTCATAGACGGTACAATACATGCCGAGTCACCGGAGTGGATACCTGCAAGCTCAATATGCTCCATAACCGCAGGCACAAAGACATGCTCTCCATCACTGATGGCGTCCGCCTCGCACTCGGTGGCATGCTGTAGGAATCGGTCGATCAAAATAGGCCGCTCTGGTGTGACACCTACCGCCTGGGCCATATACTCCCTGAGCATGCTGTCGTCGTGAACTACTTCCATGCCCCGGCCGCCCAAAACATAGGAGGGACGAACCATCAGCGGATAGCCAATCTTCTTGGCAATCTCCAAAGCCTCATCAATGGTGGAGGCCATACCAGATTCGGGCATGGGAATCTGCAGCTCATCCATAATAGCGCGGAAACGGTCTCTATCTTCTGCCAGATCAATGGCGTCAGGAGAGGTTCCCAGGATCTTGACTCCCGCTTTTTCCAGCTCAAAGGCAAGATTCAACGGTGTCTGTCCGCCAAACTGGGCAATAACTCCCAGCGGTTTCTCTTTATGGTAAATGCTCAAAACGTCCTCTAATGTTAGCGGCTCGAAGTAGAGCTTATCAGAGGTGTCATAGTCTGTGGATACTGTTTCAGGGTTACAGTTGACAATGATGGTCTCAAATCCCAAATCCCGCAGGGCAAACGCCGCATGGACACAGCAGTAGTCAAACTCAATACCCTGGCCGATGCGGTTGGGGCCGGAGCCCAGAATCATAATCTTTCTGCGCTCAGAGGGAGCGGGAGAGGAATCCTTGGCATTATAGGTAGAGAAGTAGTAGGCCGCATTTTCCACACCGCTGACAGGTACAGCCTCCCAGCCTTCTACAACGCCCATAGCTTCTCTCTGCGCCCGAATCTTCTCCTCTGGAATCTCCAGAATCTTGGCCAAATATTTATCTGCAAAACCATCGAGTTTTGCTTCTTTCAGCAGATCATCCGGCAGTTCCTTGCCCCGATAGGCCAGAAGCTTTTCCTCCAGATCCACCAGTTCCTTCATCTGCTCCAAGAAATATTTCTTGATTTTGGTCAGTTCAAAGAGCCGGTTCAGATCCGCGCCTTTGCGAATGGCTTCATAAAGGATAAACTGCCGCTCACTGGTGGCAGTTCCCACCAGCGCATACAGCTCATCCAATGTTTTTTCATGGAAGTCCTTGGCAAATCCCAAACCATAACGTCCGATTTCCAGACTGCGGATTGCTTTTTGTAGTGCTTCCTTGTAGTTTTTGCCAATACTCATGACTTCGCCGACAGCACGCATCTGTGTGCCCAGCTTGTCTACCGAGCCTTTAAACTTTTCAAATGCCCAGCGTGCAAATTTAATAACCACATAGTCGCCGGAGGGCTTATACTTATCCAAAGTTCCCTCTTTCCAATAGGGAATTTCATCCAAGGTGAGTCCGGCGGCCAGCATTGCGGAAATCAGCGCAATGGGGAAACCTGTCGCCTTGGAGGCCAATGCCGAAGAGCGGGAGGTACGGGGATTAATCTCGATAACCACCACACGTCCGGTTTCTGGATCATGGGCAAACTGTACATTGGTTCCGCCGATGACCTGGACTGCTTCGACAATTTTATAAGCCTGCTCCTGCAGTTTTTTCTGGAGATCCTCAGAAATGGTAAGCATAGGCGCGCTGCAGAAAGAGTCTCCGGTATGCACACCCACCGGGTCAATATTTTCAATGAAGCAGACGGTAATCATCTGGTTTTTGCTGTCGCGGACAACTTCCAGTTCCAGCTCTTCCCAACCAAGTACCGATTCCTCGATCAGAACCTGGCCAATCAAGCTGGCGCTGATGCCACGGCTGACCACTGTTTTCAGTTCATCCACATTGTAAACGAGTCCGCCGCCAGCGCCGCCCATGGTATAGGCCGGACGGACTACCACCGGATAACCCAGCTTCTCCGCGATTTTAACGGCCTCCTCTACCGAATAGGCAGGTTCAGAGCGCGCCATATCAATGCCCAGCTTGTCCATGGTGTTCTTAAATTCAATGCGGTCCTCGCCCTTTTCAATTGCCTCGACTTGGACTCCAATGACCTGTACATTATATTTATCTAGGACACCTGCCTTATACAGCTCGGAGCAAAGGTTAAGTCCAGATTGTCCGCCAAGATTGGGCAGCAGTGCGTCCGGACGTTCCTGCTCGATAATCGCAGTCAGTCTTTCTACATTGAGCGGCTCAATAAAGGTAACGTCCGCCATGTCTGGATCTGTCATGATGGTAGCAGGATTGGAGTTGACCAGCACGACTTCGTATCCCAGCTTCCGCAAGGCTTTACATGCTTGCGTTCCAGAATAATCGAACTCACATGCCTGACCGATAATAATCGGCCCTGATCCAATGATCAGTATTTTGTTGATGTCGCTACGTTTTGGCACTTTGCGCACTCCCCTTTTCATCTCAATCTTTCTTTACTGCGCGGGCCTACAAACCGGCATAACTACGCCATTTTATAGTCTCCAATTATTATACACACGCATGAAATGATATGCAAGCGCCAAAATACAAAAAAATAGCCAAAAAAAATCCTAGAGAAAATTTACATTTTTTCTATTTTTCCTTGGTCACTTTCACACTTCCACATTTTGTCCCTTGCTTTTCATATGGTGTTGAATTATAATCTGTTTATATATACCGTGTATTAATTTTATAGTTCAATTCTGTGTAAGAAGGAGTGCAAATCGTGGCCCCCAAAAAGCCAAAGCAATATCTTGGTGTACGTGAAATCGCTAAGCTTGCCCATGTTTCCCCTTCCACTGTTTCTCGGGTGATCAATTATCCGGAACGCACCTCCGACAGTGTGCGGGAACGGGTCAATCGGATTATTCAAGAATATCACTATGTGCCCAACCAGATGGCAAAAAATCTGTTTTCCCAGTCTTCCAATTCTCTGGCTATTTTTATCCATGATTTTACCAATCCTTTTTATGGCCTCCTCATTCAAGAACTGGGACAGATCGCTTTCAAAAATCAATATAACCTATTAATTTGTAGTACCCTTCACAATAAAAATCAGGAAATCGAATATTTAAACTATTGCCAAGCAGTTCGTACTAAAGGAATTATCTCCATTGATAATCATCCCAGCAATATGTACGAGCATCTTCATGATTCAATTAAGCTGGTTTCCTTTGACTGCAAGGTCGATAGCATTCATTATTCTTCTGTCACTTCTAATCACTATCAAGGGATTGAATTGCTTCTTAACCACCTGATTCAGCTGGGTCATCGGAAAATAGCCTTTGCAACGGTTAACTCTCCCACAATGCAGGCGGCCAAATTGCGCCGACAAGCCTATCAGCAGCTGATAGGCTGGCATCATAATCTCCCCTATCGAGAAGATTACTGCCAGAAATTTGAAGGCGGCAACCGTGCTACCCATTCTGGTAAAGCAATCATCGACTACTTTATGAATCTTCCCGATCCGCCCACTGCCATTCTTTGCAATAATGATCCCATGGCCATCGGCACCTTAATGTATGCCCAATCCGTGGGCATCCGTGTTCCTGAAGATTTGTCCATTGCCGGTTTTGACGGGCTGACAGAGAATTTTTCCTATCCCCGGCTGACAACGGTATTGCAAGATTACAAAAAAATCGCCCAAATTCTTTTTGACGATGTTGTGGATCCCAGCCGTTCCTCGGAGGTGCACCATGATATTGTGGATGTGGCCCTTTCCATTGGCGAAACGACTGGGCCAGTCAAAAAATAATTTGCCCCATACTTCGGCTCCTTTTGGAGCCTTTTTTGTTGTTCTATACTTTTTCGCTTTACCACACTATCTACTTGCATTCTTTTAGATGATATTTTATAATAAAGCTGTACGTCTGTCGCCATCAGTTTCGGACAAAAAGGAGTGCCCGTTTTGAATCAGAAAAAGCAAAAGGAGTATCTGGGAATCCGGGAAATTGCCAAGCTTGCCCATGTTTCCCCTTCTACCGTTTCTCGCGTCATCAATTCCCCAGAACGCACCTCTGTGGAAGTACGTGAGCAGGTCAACGCCGTCATACAGAAATATCACTATGTGCCAAATCAGATGGCGAAAAACTTGTTTTCAAAATCGTCCAACTCCATTGCAGTTTTTATTCACGACATGACCAATGCCTACTTCATACTCCTCCTCAAGGAACTAAGTCGGCTTGCCTTTGAGCATAAACTCACTTTACTCACCTGCAATATTGACAACAACCACATCCAAGAACAAGAATATCTGGATTACTGCCAAGCCATTCGGACAAAAGGAATTATTGTGGTCGACGGTCCTCTGACAGAACTATACAAGAGGGTGCCCCCTTCCATGAAACTAGTGTCATTTGACCGAACCATGGATAGCCTCAAGTGTTCTTCGGTCACCGCCAACCATCTGCAGGGCATCGATTTATTGTTGGGATATCTCGTGCGGCTAGGACATCGTAAAATTGCTTTTGCTGCAGGGAACAATAATAGTTTTGCTGCCAAAGCCCGCAGGCAGGCCTATCAGCAGTTAATTGGCTGGAAATATAACCTCCCCTATCGAGAGGAATATGTTCATGGTTTTGAATGCTCTATTCGCTGTGGCCTGGATATTGTCAACTATTATATGTCCCTGCCCGATCCGCCCACTGCTATTGCCTGCGCCAATGATACTATGGCTATCGGTGTGTTGATGGGGGCACAGCATCTGGGGCTTCGGGTGCCAGAGGATCTATCCATCGTCGGTTTTGATGGGCTCAACGAGAATTTTTCTTTTCCTCGACTCACCACTGTCAAACAGGATTATAAACAGATTGCCCGGCTTCTCTTTGATAACATTACCGATCCAAAGCGTACAGAGGAAGTGCATCACGATGTTGTAGATGTCACACTTTGTATCGGACAGACAACCGGCCCTGTAAAAAAATAAAAAAGCCAGACCCCTTTCACAGGGGCCTGGTTTTTTTATTTATCCCCGCTGAGCAAATTGTCTGCATAACGACGCAGAGTCTCAGCATTGTGGATTTTGTCTGCCCTTTCACAGATTGACTCTTGTACATAGACAGGCAGCGAAGAAAAATATTGGTTGATCCTTCCATCTAAACGAATCATCTCGTGCAGGTCCCGATATTGATGGGCCATAATAAATCACCTCTCCTGTTCTTGGGCACGGGTGTCCAGATCCTTCCTCAGCAGTTCTGCACACTCCTGCAGTTCTCCCAGGGTGGTGATTTCCACGCCGGAGGCCGCAAGCTCATTGCGCACATAGCCTGGCAAAGAAAGAAAGTATTCCCGCAAGTCCGGATTGTCACGGTAAAAATTGACGGACATCCAATCACCTCACCTTTAGTTTTCACACAAAAGGCCCATTCAAAAGTGAAAAATTTTACCTTTCCATAAAAAAAGTGCAGCCAAATGATTGGCTGCACTTTTTGGCATGTTGATTTATTTTTTCTTGCGGGAGGCAAAGACAATCAGTGCGGATGTTCCCGCCAGCAGGGCCAGCGCCACAGGCAGATTCGCTGCGTCACCCGAGCTGGGATTCTCCTTATCTTTGTCTGTATCTGTGTCAGAAGTTGTGCCGTCCGGCCATCTCCAGTCACTTCCGCCACCGCTGATACTTCCATCCCCGCCGGGCTGGATCTCCTGGTCAGCGCGTGTCACCACGATGGTATAGGTATTGGTGCCTCCATCGCTGCCGGTCAGAGAAACTGTAATGGTATTTTCGCCCACAGACAAAGGAATGGGATCACAGTAAATACCGCTTTGGACATCTACGCCATTGATCTTCACCGCTATCTCATCGGCAAAGAATGCCTTGACCTGGATATTGTTGACCGCATAGGCCACCGATGCCTTGTATTCTGTCACATTGGAATCAAATTCAGGATCAAGAGTTCCATGAGAGAGCTGTAGATCGTCTAATACCGGTGTTTCCGGCTCAGGAATATCTCCATCCTTCTCCCTTGTCACAACGATAGTATAGCTGTTGGTACCTCCATCGTTACCAGTCAAGGAAACTGTAATGGTGTTTTCGCCAACTGCCAAGGGGATGGCGTCGGAGAATGTACCACTTGCCACCTCAGCATCTATCAAGACGCTATGTTTGATACAAAGAAAAAAGCCTTCTCCGGTGTGTAAATACCGAAAAAGGCTTGATTTTGCTGGATTTTCACGGCATTTGCTGTCTGTGGAAGCCCAGCGATTATTCTATTGTTAGTGATTTTAACCGGCCCAGACGCCGCCAGTAGTCGTTACGGCAGGCCCGGAAAAGGTAAAATTAAAAAGTATGTCAAAATTAAAAGGTTCAATCAACCACTCAAACCGGTCTCTCCATCGATCTTACGAATAATAAATTTTGTCTTATCGACGGGATATGGAGCGGCAATACGCATATACTGTCCGACTGAAACGACCGTTCCGGTTGTCTCCTTATCGCCCACGGGAACAAGAACCAGATCGCCGACTTTAATTGTCGTGTCTTCCGTTCTGTAGCTGTAGGGACGCTGTGCGTGAGGGAACGCTACCCCGCAGAAGGTGTAAATCTTATCATCTACACGAGCCTTTTCAGCTTCAACACGCAGTTCTTCCTCATGGCGCTGTTGGCGTTCTTTCTGGAGTCGCAGACGTTCCTGCTCTCGTTGTTCACGCTCTTTTTGGCGAATCTCTTCACGACGGGTATTATAGACTTTCTGAAATTCCTCTTGTGTCTCAAAGTCATTCACATCAAGACCAAAGGTATCATCGTCCTTATACCATTCACGCCATCCGTATTTTTCTTCGTTTAGAGCCTCTAAGTATTCCTGCTCGGAATCGTAGTATCGAGGGTCCAAACCATATTTTGAACCATCAGGGACGGTCTTTCGCCATGCGTTCTTGCGGGTATAGGTGTACTGCTCACAGTCATCTTCAATCTGCCTTATGTACTCATCAAGTCCTTTTTCCCATTCGTCAATCTCATCCTGTACCATACCGATGTTGATTGTCTCGACAAGCGGGAGCATATTCAACTTGAAATATTCGGCGGATTCAAGTTCGTCATAGTTTTTGCACCAAGAGATTGTACCGTCTGTCAACCCATTTATTTTCTTCCAATCTTCGCCCGCCTGAACCAAACCACGCTTGAACAGAACGAGAGCAGTGTTCAGCAATCCGTCCTGCAATGCAGCAACGATGAGTGCATCAAGGTCGCTTGGCATTTCCGCTTTTTCATCTACAACCTTTTCCATAAAATCGGGGTGCCTATCCATATATCGGGCAAGTTCGATTCTATAGCCTTCAGGGAAACTGTATAGATCATCAATCACGGAACTTGTAAGTTCGGAGAGTGAACCATCAGCATACTGTATGTATGGCAGGAACGTCGTCAGAACCCATTTCCAAACTTCAAACGAAAGCATAATATTTCGTTTCGCAATTTTGCAGAGTGCCTCAGACAATTCGTACTCTCTGTATTCGTCCTCATCCGGGAGGGAGACAGGAAGTTGGAAATTGTCCTTGATTGCCTGTGCATAGAGGAAACCACCTTCGTAGGAGAGGTAATTTGCCGCAGTTATCTTATCAGCATTGTCTATAATAAACTGGCAGCAAGCCTTGTCCCTTCGTTCAACTTCCTTATCGCTGTAACAAAGAAACTCGTTTGCCAAGGTGTAAGCTGCGTTGAACCTACGTTTGTTCGGATAGTTTTCTTCCTTGATTTCTTCTAATTTGTCAAGAGCAGGACACTCAACGGAGAACTGAAGAGAAATTGACGGAGCTGTAACTCTTGCATATTCGTTTTCCTGTGCTTCTTCAAGCGCCTCATTATATTCGTCCTCAGTTTCATAATCTTCGGGGTCTAAATCAAATTCTGAACCATCTTCACAAAAGTCACGCCAAGAGGTGTCAATGGCATCGTCATCATCATCCAAAACGGAATGGTAAATATAGTCCGAGGAATACTCGTGGTGCGGTTTTTCTTCCTTGGTACAGTCCTCAAAGATTTTCTGTGCTATCCATAATTCACCAAAATCCTCTTTGCCGTCACGGTTGAAGTCAAACATGCCACCGAATGGATTATCCCAGAAGCTCTTTTTACCGCCATCGCCGCCCTTTTTAGCCATTTGAGTCCCTCCTTTCGTATCAGTTATTCATAAAAGCATCAAATTCTTCGATACGGTCAATCCATTCCAGCTCCTTTTGCTTCTTGGCTTTGCTGTCAAGAACCGTGGCCTTGGGATTTCTTTTCAGAATTTCTGCCTTCATTTTCTTCTGTTCTGATTTTGTTGTAGGAACCAGCTTTGTGCCTCCCCACCAAGTTTTCGCTATCTTCTGGGTAACATCATAAATAGGCTCCGGTGCCTTCTTTTTTCTACCAAACATAGCACATCTCCTTAGTCCATACTGCCACTGCCTTTATTTCCACCGAACTCGCAGCCATGTACATGGTCATGCCCATAATACCATCTGCCGTATCGGTAACCGTAGTGAGGAGGACAGTTGGCACAGTCGCCGTTGCAAAGGCGTCGCCTATCTCCATGTTGCTGCCCCGGTATCCATTGGTAACCTTCTGCCAGGAGCCGTTTGCCGCCTGCCAGCCAGAGAGGTTGGTCACAAAGTTCAGAGGCTCATCCGCGGTGGTCAGTGTGGCACTGGTGAAGGTCACATCACTTTGGTAGGTGAGCAAACCAAAATAGCCGCCCTGGAATTCAATAGGTTCATTTTCCAAAACAGGGTTGCCATTGAGCCAAGAGCTAAAATTGCCTGCTCCATCATATGTGACCTTAAGCGTGTATTCAGAGGTATCAATTTCTTCGGAGGTCAAATATCTTCCAGCTTCAAAGACCAAATCGCCTTTGACATGGAAGATCCGGGAATCTTTTTTCCCCTCACGATTTCCGCTTTTATCAATGTTGGCGCAGTACCAGTCAGCGCTCGGGTTGCTGGGGTCCGCTACACCAAACACAATGCCTCCGGCATTGCCGGCATTGATGATAAAGTCCACTTCATAGGTAAAAGCCTCATCAGCCTCCACCTTCACACTGGACATGGCAAAACCGTCGCCAATCCCCGTATTATTCCCGCGATATCCATCGGTTTGGGATTCCCAGCTTCCGTTTTTGCCCTCCCAGCCTGTTAGGTTGGTGACAAATCCTGCGCCGCGCGCCTGTCCCGCACTGTCTTGGATCGATGGGTCGATCCCATAGGCAGCCATTCCCGGCAGCACAGAGGACAAACCGACAACGGCTGTTAAGATAAACGCCACCAGCCGCCTACGGAGCCTTTTTGCCGGTTTTAATGGGGCAATTTGCATGTAAATCACTCCTTCTTCTTTTCCTTACGCTTTTTGCGCCACTGTAACATCAAAGCGAATCAAATGGCTTCACATCACAAACTCCTGCTTGTGGTTATGTGGGAAATTCGCCTTGGATGTATGAAAGAATTATAACATTTCCCATATTTTTGTTCAATTATTTTATTGGTTGTTTATTTTTTTTGTTAATTTAGTAAAATCCCCATCTGTTGATTCATTTAAAACAACGACAAATGACCGATATATTCCCATATTTATGGCTACTTATCCGTACAATTTGCGATACATTGCGAATATTTGTGAATTGCACAGTTTTTATTTGCGAAAAAAGGCATCTGGATTTTCTATTTGAAAATCTAGATGCCTACAGATGGGTCCACGATAACATTCGTTTTCGCTTCTTTGGCGAAAACAAGCTTCGGTTGAGGTAATGTGTTGCCCCCACAATGGGCAGCGAAAGCAAAAACCACAATCCCGTATACAAAGGACAAATTTGTCCTAAAAGATTAAACGGAAGCGACGAATAATCCCATACATCCCATCTCAGCTGCAAATTGACGATACACCCTACAATAAATTCCGCCGCTGTAATCACTGCGGAGCCAATGGCGCATTTCCTGAAAAGAGAAAGTCGTTCAAACCTGGTATATACATTATATAAGATGCAAAAACAGGTGCCGCCGGTCAGTCCCATGGTCCAGTGGGTAAATCCTCGCCAGACAAGCTCAATACAGGAATAGGTGCAGGAACCGATTAAAAAGACAGCCGGCATCCTTGCCGCAATTTTCATAAACGAAACTCCTTCCCCGACATTCTTGTAAGGTTAATATTTGCCGCTATGCAAAATTCATACCATACAAATGGTGGAAATCTATGTTTTTCTGGGTGAAAAGCAGTGAAAAAGGAAAAAATGTAATGGAGACTTCTCAGTGCACAGATGCAGGGCAAACCTTTACACCAAAGGCGTTTCGTATTATACTTTGAGTTGCAAAACAAGTGAAACGGAGTAGAAATATGGCTCTTTTGAAGCCAGCTATTATGCTGGATAAAATCACAGAAATTGACGCTGCTTTTTTACATCGTCATCAGATCCGCGCCCTGATGCTGGATGTGGATAACACCTTAAGCCTTCACGGCAATCCAGAGCCCTATGAAGGGATCATCCCTTGGGTGCACCAGATGAGGAAGCTGGGCATTGAAATGATTATTGTCTCCAATAACAGCCGAGAGCGCGTTCAGCCCTTTGCTGATAAGTTGGGGATACCCTGTGTAGGCGGTGGATATAAGCCGCTTTCCAAAGGAATGCGGGAGGCTCAGACGATGCTGAAAACTCCTAAAAGGCATTGTGCCATTGTGGGAGACCAGTTATTCACCGATATCATGGGCGGAAATCTTTATGGCATTACCAGCATCCTGGTCACCCCCTTTGAAATGGAGGACAAAACAGGATTTAAAATTAAACGCAAGCTGGAGCGTGGGTTTCTCCGCCGCTACCGGCGCAGTCATCACAAAAGTAAGGGGGATCTCCTATGAGCGCACGTTTCGGCCCGGCAGGCAATAGTGAAAGCTTTCGCCAGATGGGCTATACATCCTCTCAAAGTGTACCCGAATATATTGAGAAGATGGGCCTAGATGCCTATGAATATCAATGCGGCCACGGCGTGCGCATCTCTGAAAAATCAGCCAACGAACTAGGAGAGCGTGCCAAGGAGAAAAACGTGATTCTCTCCCTTCATGCCCCCTACTATATTTCCCTATCCAGCGTGGAAGAAGAAAAGCGCCAAAACTCCATCCGCTATATCCTCCAAAGCGCAAAGGCCGCCCATGCTATGGGGGCGAATCGGATTGTCGTTCACTCCGGCTCCTGCGGCAAAATCAGCCGGGAGGAAGCGCTTTCCCTTGCTATGGATACCTTGCGGCAGGCGATTGCAGAGCTGGACGCAGCCGGGCTTTCGGAAGTCCATATCTGTCCTGAAACCATGGGAAAGGTAAATCAGCTGGGTACACTGGATGAGGTCCTTTCCCTGTGTTCTATGGATGAACGTCTCATCCCCTGCATCGATTTTGGGCATCTCAATGCCCGCACCTTTGGAGGGCTGCGGGCATTCTCCGATTATGAGGCCATTTTCGACGCCATTGAGAATAGACTGGGCAACGATCGTATGCGCCATTTTCACTCCCATTTTTCAAAAATCCAATACACGGACAAAGGCGGAGAAAAAGCGCATCTCACCTTTGCGGACACCGTCTACGGCCCTGACTTTGAACCAGTGGCAGAACTGCTGGCAAGGAAGGGATGTTCCCCCACCATCATCTGTGAATCTGCCGGTACCCAGGCAGAGGATGCCAAAATTATGAAGGATATCTATCTGGCGGCATTACAGCGCCATGAAAAAGAGTGACAGAAAAGGAGCGAACAGCCATGAAAAAAATTCTTGTCGTCCATGGCCCCAACCTGGATCTGCTGGGTAAGCGGGAGCCGGAAATTTATGGGCATGAAACCCTTGCGGATATCAACGCCGCCATTGAAGCGGAAGGGGCAAGTTTGGGATTGTCCTGCGTGTTTTTTCAATCCAACTATGAAGGCGGCATCATTGAAAAAATCCATGAGGCCATGGAGGACTATGACGGCATTATTCTCAACGCTGGCGCCTATACCCACTACAGTTATGCCATCCGGGACGCAATTGCCGTTGTGAAGAAACCGTGCATCGAGGTCCATCTCTCCAACATCCATGCCAGGGACGAATTCCGTCACACATCGGTCATCGCCCCTGTCTGCACCGGGCAGATTGCCGGCTTTGGCTCTTACAGCTATATTTTGGCCATCCGCGCCCTATCCCATCTATGCATATAGAAAGAAGGCAGCACCATGAGCAATCATATAGAACAGGCTATGAAATGCCTTCCCGATGGCATCGATGCCGCACTGATATCCTCTCCTGAAAACCGCCGGTATCTTACCGGTATGCCCTCCAGCGCCGGTGTCGTGGTGATCACTCGGGAAAAAAGTTATTTTCTTATCGATTTCCGCTATATTGAGGCGGCAAGGGAAAAGGTTAAAGGTATGCAGGTGGTCCTGCTGAACAAGATGCGGGATCAACTCCAGGAGATCTTTCTCCGCCATGGGATCCAGCGAATCGGTGTAGAGGACGCTTTTCTCCCCTTGGCTGAGTTTTCCAGCTATGAAAAGTGTTTTCCCCAGTTGGAATTTGTCAAAAACAGCGGTGTCAGCGGGCTGTTATCCGCCCTACGGATGCGCAAGGATAAGGAAGAACTTCGCTGCATCCGGGAGGCCCAACGGATCACCGACGCCGGTTTTTCCCACATTTTGGACTATATAAAACCTGGCCGTACAGAGCGGGATATTGCTTTGGAGCTGGAATTTTTTATGCGCAGGATGGGCAGCGAAGGCACCGCTTTTGATTTTATCGTCGTCAGCGGGAAGAATTCTTCCATGCCTCATGGTGTCCCTACAGAAAAGGCTGTGGCCCATGGCGATTTCATCACCATGGATTTCGGCGGGGTCATTGACGGTTACCGCAGCGATATGACCCGCACCATCGCTGTTGGGGATGTAACAGAGGAACAACGCGTCGTTTATGATACAGTCCTAAAGGCTCAGCTTGCCGCACTTTCTGCCATCAGCTCAGGAAAAGAGTGCGCCAGTATCGACAAGATTGCCCGGGACATCATTGAGCAGGATTATCCTGGCTGTTTTGGTCATGGCCTCGGACACAGTGTAGGTCTTTTCATCCATGAGGAGCCCCGGCTCAGCCCTGGCTGCCACACAGTTTTAGGGCCAGGCGTTATGATGACGGTAGAACCAGGGATCTATCTGGCGGGCAAGTTTGGCGTAAGAATCGAGGATTTGGTGATCGTCCGGGAAAATGGGATTGAAAATTTGACAAAGTCCCCGAAAAACCTCATTGTTTTATAGAGAAAGTGCAAAAACCCCTTGAAAAATATACGCAGATCATATAAACTTAGTATGATACGACAGATGGCTGGCAGGCCTCAACTTGGCACTGCAGCGCCTGCTGAAATGAGCAGGGTCGCATAGGAATATGGGAGTATTCCCTGGTCGGACAACTTACTTTTGGAGGTTAATTTATGATAAGTGCTGGCGAGTTTAGAAACGGCGTAACCTTTGACGTGGACGGAAATGTATTCCAGATCATCGAGTTTCAGCATGTAAAACCCGGCAAGGGTGCAGCGTTTGTCCGTTGTAAGATCAGAAACGTAATTACCGGTGCCGTTGTGGAAAAGACCTACAGCCCCACCGAAAAATTCCCCACCGCTTTTGTTGAGCGCAAAGAGATGCAGTATCTTTACAATGATGGAGATCTTTATTATTTCATGGATAATGAAACCTATGAGAACATCCCCATCAACAAAGAAAAGCTGGGCGATAACTTTAAATTTGTCAAGGAAAACACCGATGTAAAGGTCCTTTCCTACAAAGGAAATGTTTTCGGTGTAGAGCCCCCCTTCTTTATGGAGCTGCAGGTAACCGAGACTGATCCTGGCTTTAAGGGCGATACTGCAACCAATGCAACCAAGCCCGCTGTTCTTGAAACAGGCGCTGAGATTAAAGTTCCTTTGTTCATCAATGAAGGCGATATGATCCGTGTAGATACCCGTACCGGCGAGTACATGGAGCGCGCATAAGAATCCGCCTTGTGTGCAAGACTAGAAAATACGTGGATGGAACTGGTTTCCGGTTGACGAGGAGGTTTGTTATGATGACCATCACTGAAAAAGTTTCCTATTTGAAAGGCCTTTGCGAAGGCGTTGGAATTTCTGACGAGACCAAAGAGGGACGCATTATCAAAGCGATGATTGATGTCCTGGATGATATGGCTTTGACCATCTCCGACATGGAGGATGGTTTTGCTGAGGTTTGCGAACAGGTCGATGCTATCGACGAGGATCTGGGCTCCCTGGAAGAGGATTACTACGGGGAGGACGGTTGCAGCTGTGAGGACGACGATGATTTCGATGAGGAAGAGCTCTACGAAGTCACCTGCCCCAGCTGTGGTGAAACCATCTGCATCGATGAAGAAATGCTGGATGCAGGCCAGATGGAGTGTCCCAGCTGCGGTGAGCATCTCGAATTTGATATCGATGATGTAGAGGACGAGTGCGGCTGCGGCTGTGAAGATCACGAATAAGCAGAAAAACAAAATGCCTTATGATTTATCTAGGGTAAAATAGCAGCGAAATATATATTCAAAAAGGCGCTACAGTCAAAAGACTGGGGCGCCTTTTTATTTGGGGTATTTTACCGTGCTGATCTGCCGTTCGTCAAAATGCCCTTATATTACTTCCTGTTCTTCATGGTATAGTTTTCAATCGGCCCAGCATCTTCTAACTTGTGATGATAAAATTGAACATTTCATGTCAATGATATCACAAAAATAAAAATTGTAAAAAGCATGTACAATTTAGCATAAAATATACTCTTTTTGTCTTTTATATTTTGAGAGTTTGCCCATTGTTTTTTTCATGCTTGCCATGTTATTATAAAGGCAGAAAATGATTGTTAGTTATTTAACAAGCAATTTATTGATCTATCAGGAGGTATCAATCATGGCACGCTTTACTTTACCAAGAGACATCTATTTTGGCGAACACGCAATTGAAGAACTGAAAAACCTGAAAGGCCATAAAAAGGCAATGATTATCACAGGCGGCAGTTCCATGAAGCGGGGAGGCTTCCTGCAGAAAACTGAACAGGTTCTGAAAGATAATGGTATGGAGGTCCAGTTATTTGAAGGCGTTGAGCCCGATCCCTCCATTGAAACTGTATTTAAGGGCGCAGAAGCTATGCGCGCTTTTGAGCCAGATGTTATTGTTGCTATCGGCGGCGGTTCTCCGATCGATGCTGCAAAGGCAATGTGGGTTTTCTATGAATATCCTGAAAAAACCTTCGATGACATCAAAGATCCCTTTACCATGCCAAAACTGAGACAAAAGGCTATTTTTGTGGCTATCCCCTCCACTTCTGGCACTGCTTCTGAGGTAACAGCCTTCTCTGTAATTACCGACTATTCCACCGACATCAAATATCCTCTGGCTGATTTTGAGATCACACCGGATATTGCTATTCTCGACACCGATATCCCCTTGACCATGCCGAAGAAGCTGACCGCACACACAGGTATGGATGCTCTGACCCACGCCATTGAGGCCTATGTAGCAACTGCCCGTTCGGATTTCTCCGATCCTCTGGCATTGAAAGCGATTTCTGATATCTATGATAGCCTTGTCGATTCCTATAACGGCGACAAAGACGCACGAGGCAAGATGCACATTGCACAGTGCCTGGCTGGCATGGCCTTCTCCAATGCTCTGTTGGGAATTGCCCACAGCCTGGCCCATAAGACCGGCGCTGTTTTCCATATTCCTCATGGCTGCTGCAATGCAATTTTGTTGCCCTATGTCATCCAGTACAACTCCAGAACCTGCATGGACCGGTACGCTGATATCGCCCGCGCCATTGGACTGCCGGGTGCCACCGATAAGCAGTTGACCAACGCTCTGGTTGATTCTATTAAGGAACTGAACAAGAAACTCAACATCCAGCAGACCTACAAGGAAAACGGTGTAACCGAAGAAGTCTTCAATGCACATGCAGATGCCATTGCAAAGAACGCCGTGGGTGATCCTTGCACTGCTTCCAATCCAAGGCTCATCGATGTGGAGAACATGAAGAAAGTTCTCACCTGTGCCTTTACCGGCGAAGATGTCACCTTCTAAATGCTTTTTCTCCTCTTCTTCTTTTTCATAATCTTGCAAGGGGGCACTGCCTTAAAAGGCAGCGTCCCCTTGCTGCATAAACCACCATTGCCGTTTGGCTTCAACTATGCTACAATAAAGGTCAGCCACGAAGATTCTCTGGGCTTCGAAATTCTTAGATTTTTGGGATAAATCTCTTTGCTACTCCCGCCGCTAGGAAATTTCACGCAGACGTTCTGGAATCTGGCGGCCCCACTGATTCTGAATAGGAGGTTATAGCATGAAAATTGAAACCCAATGCTTACATGCTGGCTATGAGCCAAAAAATGGAGAAACCCACGTTCTCCCGATCTATCAAAGTACCACTTATGATTACGATTCTACCGAATTCGTGGGCAAACTCTTTGACTTAACTGCTCCGGGACATATGTATTCCCGAATTTCCAATCCCACTGTAGACGCCGTGGAACAGAAAATCGCAGCGCTGGAAGGTGGCGTTGGTGCCTTGTGCACTACTTCTGGACAAGCGGCTAACATGATTGCGCTTCTCAACATCTTAGGTGAAGGAGATCATTTTGTCAGCGCCTCCACCATCTACGGCGGTACCGTTAATCTGTTTGGCGTCACCCTCAAAAAGCTGGGAATTGATGTCACCTTTGTAGATGCCGACGCATCTGAGGAAGAAATTCAAAAGGCTTTCCGTCCGAATACCAAAGCACTTTTTGGTGAAACCATCGCCAACCCCGCAATTGCAGTGTTGGATATCGAAAAATTTGCAAACATTGCTCACAAAAATAAGGTTCCTCTCATTGTGGATAATACCTTTGCCACTCCTATTCTCTGCCGTCCTTTTGAATATGGCGCAGATATCGTTGTTCACTCCACCACCAAATATATGGATGGACATGCGATCCAGGTAGGCGGCGCCATTGTAGACAGCGGCAAATTTGACTGGGAAAACGGCAAATTTCCCGCTCTGGTTGAGCCGGATGAATCTTATCATGGCGTTTCGTACGTCAAAGATTTTGGAAAATTGGCCTATATTACCAAGGCACGGGTACAGCTCATGCGTGACCTGGGTGCCTATCCCAGCGCCAACGCTGCGTTTCTCACCAACTTGGGTCTGGAAACCCTGCATCTGCGGATGGAGCGGCATTGCGAAAACGCGGAGAAGGTTGCCCGCTTCCTAGCCGCCTCTGAGAAGGTAGAGTTTGTCAACTATCCCGCTCTGGAAAGTGATCCATACCATGCCCTAGCACAAAAATATCTTCCCAAGGGTTGCAGCGGTGTCATCTCCTTCTCCATCAAAGGCAGCCGTGAAAACGCTATCCGCTTTATTGACAGCCTCAAACTTGCTTCTCTTGCCGTTCATGTCGCCGACGCCCGCACCTGTGTTCTCCATCCCGCTAGCTCTACCCACCGGCAGCTCACCGATGAACAGCTGGTGGGAGCTGGCATTACACCAGGTCTCATTCGGCTTTCTGTTGGCATCGAGAATATCGATGATATCATCGAAGATGTCAGCCAAGCTTTGGCGCAAGCATAAAAATTTTACTTTGGATATAAAAAAACAGCCGCTTTTGCGGCTGTTTTTTTATATCCAGCTTTACGCCCTTAAATTATTTTCCATAACTAATGCAGCCGTACCAATAAAGTCGGCATTATTTAAAAATCGGGAGGCAAGAATGTCAATTTTAGGCCGAACATCACTGGCCCAAAGGTGATTCATTACCTCATTGCGTACGCCTTCTACCACCATATCCTGAATCGTCCAAAGGTCACCACCGATAAAAATGCACTGAGGATCGAAAAAGGCAATGATATTGGTTACACCAATGGCCAGGTAATGGCAAAGGCGTTTCACCGCCTTCAGACAGATTTCATCGCCGCCGGCAACTTTATCCAAAAAGCTGAGCCATGTCAAGGATGGATCCGCGCCATTGTCTTTGGCCCAGCGAAGGATCGCGCGGGTGCTACAATACCGTTCCAAGCAACCTTTCTGCCCACATTCACAGGGAATCCCATCCGGTTCCACAATATAATGGCCAAAGCTGCCCGCCATACCGGATGCTCCCCCATAGAGTTTGCGGTCTACAATCATGGCCCCACCCACTCCGGGCTTGATATCCACAAAAAAGAAATGATCGTAATTCTGCGCGTTGCCTAAATACATCTCGGTCAAAGCGGAGACCTTGGTATCCTCTGCTAAATAGACGGGAAGATGGTACCGTTCCTTAAATTTTTCTACGATGGGTACGTCATGAATGCCATAAAAAGCCGGCGGTGAATAGATGACCCCTTTACTTTCTGAAATAGGCCCTATCGTGGATACGCCGATCCCCCATATCTTGGGAGATCCACTAGTTTTAAGGATAGAATCACACAACACAAACAGCGCTTTCATAAAATCATCGGCGTTGTTAATATGCCCCATAGCAAAATTGTTGGATACTAGGACATTCCCTCGGAGGTCAATAATACCGGCCCGGACATTGTCGCGTCCGATATTGACTCCCAAGGTCAGCTGGGAGTCTGCCACAATATCAAGCAGGATGGGGCGGCGACCCGATGAGCCCTGATTCTGGGAGAGCCCGCACTCATAGACAATGCCCTTCTCTATATATTCATTGACCAGAGCCGTTACTGTCATTTTACTCAGTCCGGTTTTTTCGCTTAAGCTAATTCTGGAAATCGGCCCTTGTGTTGCGATCATTTTTAACAGCAGGAACTTGTTGGTCCCATTCATGTTCTGATGGTTTACACCTTTCACCCCAAGACCCCCATTTTATAACATTCCATTCCATATCATACCATATTTATTTCGACAAAACAATCATTATTTTTTTTAGGTTTTTTATAGCTTTCTCCAAAAAAATTAAAAGCATAACAAAAAGGCAGCCAGTTGATCTGGCCGCCTGAAAAAAATCACTGGTTATTCTCCCATTTCCGCCAATGTGGGCATTGCCGGCTGTGCTCCGATTTTTGTCACGGTAACCTGGGAGACCCGGCTTGCATAGGCACAAGCCTCCTTATTGTCTTTTCCCAACACCTTCTGTACGGCAAAGGCGCCGATATAAGAGTCCCCTGCCCCTGTGGTTTCCACTACCTTCACCGAATGATCTGCTGGAAAATAGGTGGTTCCCGCTTGTTCGCAGAGCAAGCTTCCATATTTGCCCAAGGTAATAACCAAGGTATCCTTCACCTTGGAAAGGAGCTGCTGATAGTTGGCCTCCGCCGACGCTTTATCGCTGATGGTGACACCTGCATAAAAGGTGGATTCAGGCTCATTGACCACCAGGCAGTCTACTTTCTTTAGAATCTCCGGCCGGATCGGCTTGGCCGGCGCCGCATTGAGCAGGATATAAACCCCAAAAGAAGCAGCCTTTTCGATGATATATTCCACCACAGGTACCGGAATTTCCAACTGCAGGACAATGGCGGCACTGTTTTTAATCAGATCATCCAGCCGGTCAATATCCGCAGGGGTAAAGTCACCATTGGCTCCTTCTGTAATGGTCGCATATACCGACCCGTCTGTCAGCGCGTTGACCGACGCATATCCCGTCGTCCGCTCACTTTTTCCCACATAGGTGGTATCCACGCCATATTTAACCAGCTCCGACCGGAGAAAATCCCCAAAGGAATCCTCTCCCGTTTTGGCCACCATATAGGTTTTTATTCCCAGCTTTGCACACTGCACCGCCTGATTGGCGCCCTTGCCTCCGCCGCAGAAGGAGACGCTGTCCGCCGTATAGGTTTCCCCCTTCATGGGAAGGCGCTGCTGCTTAAAGAGTACATCATAATTCATGCTGCCGATGACAACAATATATTTTTCTTTCATTTCTTATCTCCTTCCCATTCTAGAGAAGCTTCATGTACATTTTTTGCACTTCAATGGCGCTGTTGGCAGAAATGACCCTTTCCATCTCCAAAAGTCCGATTTTGTCCACCATTTCCTCCAGCTTCCGGCACATGGCTATATTAGATGCGCATTCTTCCACCGCAGGTTCCCGTTTGGGGAAGGTATCAAAATAGATCGCGCCCTGAAAATCATATTTTTTAAGGTAATACATAAACTCCAGGGATTTCCACAGGTTCACCGACCCCACCATCAGGCCGTCATCGGTACGTCCCTCTCCGTCGTTAAGGTGCACGTTATAGAGCAGCCCTTTTTCCAACAGAAGCGCCGCGGCAAATGCCGGATTTTCGCTTTTCATCAGCATATGGCAGAAATCCAGCGTAACGCCCAGATTCTTTTTGTTCACCGCCTGGAGCATGTACATGGTGGTGCCAAAGCTGTCAATCATAGCGTGCACCCGCTCTTCATAGGGCTTATATTCAATGGTGATGGGAAGGTCCGTATCATCGCAGATTTCTTTAAAACAAGCCACAGCCTGATTCCACGCCTTTACATAATCCATCTGGAAGGAATAGTCGAATCCATCAAAGCCCAGCCAAACAATGATCTGAGCGCCATTCATCTCTTTGCAGACCTTTGCCGCTTCCTTGCACAGAGAGACTGCCTTTCTAGAGATTTCAGCATTGGCATTTCCGAACTCACCGTTTAAATAAATATCGCGAAAGCGCATATTAATGGCGTTGAGCTTGAGCCCATATTTGTCCATCTCCGCCTTGACCTGGGCCGGAGTGAACTCCTTAAAATGCTCGGGATAGTTGAGATCAACATAATCCACGCCCTCTACGGAAGCAATGCGTTTGACCGCTTCCAACACGGAAATCTTATCCCGAAGAAAAGAATTGACTCTGGTTGCGTATTTCAAAAAGCTTCACTCCTTCAATATTTTCTATTATATTTTACCACAAGTCACCCATTTTATGGGGTATCTTTTGATTTTTTTCTCAAAAAATAGCGATATAACCAACATATCACCATTTATTTTGTGATGTTTGTTGATCCCGCTTAAATCACAGCCAAATATTACAAAAATCCCCATGCCTTTTGACCATCGGCATGGGGATTTTGAAAAAACATTCCTAAAACAGTGTTGTCTGGCTGCTCTCCGGCAGGTCGCCCATAGCTCCTGCGCTTTTCAGCAGTTCTACCACTGCCTTAGATACGCCGGAACGCATTCCGACTTCATCCATTGAAATATAGGGGCCCTGCTGCGAAGCCTCCTGTAGGCTCCTGGCGGCAGCTTCCCCCAAACCCTTTAAGGCGCAGAAAGGAAGCCGTATCTTTCCGTCCTCCGGCACATAGCGTGTGGCGTCGGATTTATACAGGTCCACCGGCAAAAATTCCAGCCCACGGGCCAGCATCTCGTTGACAACCTGCAAGGTGGAAAGCTGGTCTTCCTCCTTGGCGGTGCGGTCATTTCCTTTGGCTTTGAGTTCATCCATCCGCACCTTCACAAGTCCCCTGCCCTTGACTGCGCTTTCGGCGTCAAAGTCCCCGCCTCGCACGGTGAAAAAAGCCGCATAATATTCCAGGGGGCGGTATACCTTGTACCATCCTAAGCGGATAGCCGCGATAACATAGGCCGCTGCATGTGCCTTGGGGAACATATACTTAATCTTAAGACAACTATCGATATACCATTCTGGCACACCGTGCTCCCGCATGGCGTCCATATGCTCCTTGGTCAGCAGCTTGGGCGCCTTGCCCTTACGGGTGATCTCCATGATCTTAAAGGCCATATTGGGCTCCAGCCCCTTGTGCATCAAATAGACCATAATAGAGTCACGGGTTCCTATGACCTCCGAAATGGTACAGGTCTTATTTTTAATGAGTTCCTGAGCATTTCCCAGCCACACATCGGTACCGTGGGAAAGCCCGGAAATCTGAAGCAGATCCGAAAAGGTTTTGGGCTGGGATTCAATGAGCATACCCCGGACAAAGTTGGTCCCCATCTCTGGCAGAGAGAGGGAACCTGTATTGCAGTCAATGTCCTCGCAGGTCACCCCCAAAGCTTCCGGGGAGGTAAACAGGCTATATACCTTCGGGTCATTCATGGGAACATCCATCACCGAGATGCCGGTCAGGTCCTCCAGATGCTTATAGAGGGTGGGAACATCGTGTCCCAGAATATCCAGTTTGAGGATGGTGTCATGGAGGGAATGGAAGTCGAAGTGGGTGGTAACCACGTCCGAGTCGGTGGAATCCGCCGGATGCTGAACCGGTGTGAAGTCGTAAACTTCATACTCATTGGGCACAACCACCATGCCTCCCGGATGCTGGCCGGTGGTCCGTTTAACCCCGGTGCAGCCCTGGGCAAGACGCAGCTCCTCCGCCTTGTGGACAATCTGCCCCCGCTCCTCCAGGTATTTTTTCACATAACCATAGGCCGTCTTTTCCGCTACCGAGGAGATCGTACCAGCTTTAAACACGTGAGATTGGCCAAAGAGTTCCTCCGTATATTTATGGGCATTGCTCTGATATTCCCCCGAGAAATTCAGGTCAATATCCGGAGCCTTGTCGCCGTTAAAGCCTAAGAATGTCTCAAAGGGTATGTCGTGTCCATCCTGCTTATAATCCGCACCGCAGACAGGGCACTTTTTAGAGGGAAGGTCAAAGCCAGAGCCTACGCTTCCATCGGTGATAAACTCGCTGTGCTTACAGTTCGGGCAAACATAGTGGGGTGGCAGTGGATTTACCTCGGAAATTCCTGCCATGGTTGCTACAAAGGAGGATCCAACAGATCCACGGGAACCTACAAGATAGCCGTCGCTTTCACTTTTGGCCACCAACTTTTGGGCGATGATATACAAAACAGAGAAACCATGCTTGATGATGGAGCCCAGCTCTCTATCCAGGCGGTTTTTCACAATCTCAGGCAGATCATCGCCGTAAATTTCCTTTGCCCGGTTCCAGGTAATCCGCTGAAGGTCCTCTTCCGCGCCCTCGATGGTCGGCGTATAGGTACCGTCCGGAATGGGCTTAATATCCTCTATCATGGCGGCAATCTTGTTGGGATTTTTCACCACGATTTCATAAGCCTTTTCCTTGCCTAGATAGGCAAATTCCTCCAACATCTCATCGGTGGTCTTCAAATACAGCGGTGCCTGCTGATCGGCATCCTTAAAGCCCTGTCCCGCCATGAGGACAGCGCGGAACTTCGCGTCCTTTGGATCCAGGAAATGCACATCTCCGGTGGCGACTACCGGCCGGTGGACCTTGTCCGCCACCCGGATGAGAAGGCGATTCAGGTCTTTTAGTTCCTCTTCGGAACCCACCATGCCATCTCGGAGCATAAAGGCATTGTTGCCCAAAGGCTGAATCTCGATATAATCATAGAATTTTGCGATGTTGCAAAGCTCTCCAAAGCTCTTGCCACCCAGGGCGGCCCGATAGAGCTCTCCCGCTTCACAGGCAGAGCCTACAATGAGCCCCTCTCTGTATTTGACCAGCTCGCTTTTGGGGATACGGGGCCGCTTATAGAAATAGTTTAAATGGCCCAGGGATACTAGGCGATAAAGGTTTTTCAGTCCCGTTAGATTTTTTACCAATAGAATCTGGTGGTAGCTAGGCAGTTTCTTGGGATCGCCGCCCCCCAAAGCTGTATTGATCTGGCTGATTTTTTCCACTTGGTAGTCTTCTTGGAGTTTCTGAGCCACAATGACAAAAATATCCGCCAACACCTTGGCGTCGTCACAGGCCCGGTGATGGTTAAAAGGAGGCAGCTTCAGATAGGATGCCACCGTATTGAGCTTATGGTTTTTCATCTCCGGATAAAGGGTGCGGACAATAGGAACTGTGTCGATGGAGGCATTGGAAAAATCCAGATGATGCCTGTCCGCTGCCACACGGATAAATCCAGTATCAAAGGGGGCATTGTGAGCAATCAGTGCCCTTCCCTGGGAAAAGTCGAGAAACGCTTTGACTGCCTCTTTCTCTGAGGGTGCGTCTTTGACCATCTCATCTGTAATACCGGTCAATTCCGTAATTTTAGGCGGAATCGGGCGTTCAGGATTTACAAAGGTGTTAAAGGTATCTACGATCTCCCCCTTTTTTACCTTCACCGCACCGATTTCAGTAATGCGGTCGCTTTTGGCCGACAGGCCGGTGGTTTCAATGTCAAACACCACATAGCAGTCGTCAATTGGATCATCGCACTGACCGCTCACTGCCGCGACCATATCATTGACAAAATAGTCCTCCACGCCGTAGATGATCTTGAATTCTCCTCCGCCAGCCCGGATGGCATTGACCGCATTCATGGCGTCAGGAAAGCCCTGCACCACCCCGTGATCGGTGATGGCAAGGGCCTTATGTCCCCAAGAGAAGGCCCGTTTCACCAAGGTTCCGGCGTCGGTGATACCGTCCATGGCGGACATGTTGGTGTGGCAGTGGAGCTCTACCCGCTTTTCCTCTGCCAGATCCTGCCGCTGCTGCACCTGAACTGTGGAGATATCATAGGGACGAATGGTGACCTCCCTGTCATACTTGTCATATCCCGCCTCGCCCCGGACAATAATGGCCTGTCCGGCCTTGAGGGCGGCAACGCTGTCTGACTCCTTGGCATCCATAATCATTTTCAGGGTATTGGAGGAGGTATAGTCGGTGAAATTGATGGAAAATATATGCTTGCTGCCGTCCCGGCTCTCTCTTTTTTCCACCGAAAAGATTTCGCCCCAGACAACTACCCTTCCGCTCTCCATATTGACCTCTGACAGGGGGATTGGTCTCTGCCGGATCATCTTTCCAAGGACAACAGATATACTGTCCTCCACAAAAGGCAAGCCCTCGGTATCAAAGGCGGCCTTTTGCTTCTTCTTTTTCGGAGGTTCTTTCACAGCCTTGCTCCGCTCCTGGGCCTTTATCTGTTCTTCTTGCTCAACCTGCGCAAATGCAGACTTATATGCTTCGCTTTCGCTGTCCAGACTGAGAACGCCCTCAAACTTGACTTTCACTTCCAAGGAAAACATTTCTCTCACAATTTCCCTGATCTTCTGTTCACAGTTGGCAGCTCTGATAAAGTCGTAGCCACCGTGAGCCAAGGAGATGGACAGCATCCCATCCTCCCATTGGGACTGGGCATCGTCAAAAAAACCATTGACCATGACAGCCCGCTGCCGCAGTTCCTCCACAATCAGCGGCAGGCAATGGGGCCCGAAGCATTCTTTCGGATAAACGGTATGTATCTTTACCTTGTTGACAGCCAGCGGTTTCTCCAGCGCCTTTTCCACACCACAAAGAACCCGCCGGTCCATAAGCTGCTCGAACCAGCCCACAATTTCCAGCGTCCGTTTGCTGTAATCCATGTGCAGGTTCAAAACCTTTGCATTTTCCGGCAGGTTTTGAATTTTATCTTTGATGATTGCACCAAATAGCTGATGAAACGTCTTTTCCGCCAATGTCTTCCCCTTCTATAACTTTTCAATCTCCAGCAAAAGCTGCTGAAGGATATCCTCTTCCTTCACCTTTCGCAAGACCTGTCCCTTTTTAAACAAAACAGCGCAGCCATCTCCCCCAGCGATGCCAATATCCGCCTGGGAAGCCTCCCCTGGGCCATTGACGACACACCCCATCACAGCCACTGTCAACGGCTTTTCCACCTGGGCCAATGCCTCTTCCACCTGTTTGGCCAGGGCGATGAGGTCAATCCTCGTCCGTCCGCAGGTAGGGCAGGACACGATAGTGATGCCTTTCTGATAATAGCCGATGCTCCTCAAGATATTCTGGGCGGCATAGACTTCCTCCACCGGATCGTCTGTCAGAGAGACCCGGATGGTATCCCCGATGCCGCGGGTCAGCAGACTGCCGATCCCTACAGCGGACTTTACAATTCCCATGGCCTTGGTTCCCGCTTCGGTAACTCCCAGATGGAGAGGATAGTCACAGACCTCAGCCATCTTTTCATAGGCTTCAATCATATCCACCACCTGGGAGGACTTAAGGGAAAGGACAATATCATAAAAATCATAGCGTTCCAACAGCGCGCAATGATACTGCGCACTTTCCACCATAGCTGCCGGCGTCGGTCCGCCATACTTTGCCAGGATCTCCCGCTCAACCGAGCCGGAATTGACCCCAATCCGAATGGGTACGCCTGCATTGGCACAAGCGACGGCCACCGCTTTGACCCGGTCTTCTCCGCCGATATTGCCGGGATTGATCCGCACCTTATCCACGCCGGCGCTGACCGATTCCAGGGCCAGCCGGTAATCAAAATGGATATCCGCTACCACCGGTAGGCCCACCTGCTCCTTCAGAGCGGCAATCAGCTTCACCGCTTCCCTGTCCGGTACCGCAATGCGGATGATCTGACAGCCGGCATTCCGCAGCCGTATTGCCTGGGAAATATTTGCCGCCATATCATAAGAAGGAGCGCTGAGCATGGACTGGATGACGACCGGGGCATCTGACCCGATGGTCATGCCGCCTACTCGGACATTCCTTGTTTTCCTTCGCTGAATCAATGCCGCTACCCCCTAAAGAGATTGACAATATCGTTAAATGTGACCAGCACCATTAACAAAATGAGGAGAATAAACCCTGCTGCATGGACCCATCCCTCATATTTGGCAGGCACTGGCTTGCCACGGACACCTTCGATGATGATGAAGATCAAACGTCCGCCGTCCAGGGCAGGCAGCGGGAGAAGGTTAAACACACCTACGTTGATGGTAATAAAGGCCACGATCAACAAGAGGGAATCCCATCCAGCACTGGATGCCTGCGCCAATTCATCAGCGACCCGCACCGGTCCTCCCAATTGATTCAGAGAGAAATTGCCGGTCACCAAGTCGATTAACGAACGCCATACGACCTTGACAATCCCCCCTGTCCAGTAAAAGGACCTTTCTAAGGATTTAAAGAAGCTGTTTTCCTGTGCATATACCTTAAAATCAATATTGACAAATTGATTGCCGTCTTCATCCTGGGTCATGGCAAATTGGACATTGGGGACTTCGACCCGTTCTCCATCCCGCTCCACTACCATATCCACCTTACCATCGTGATCGAGCATCAGTTCATAGACAATGTCCATGTCAATATGCACTGCAGAATTATTGATTTTTACAATCTTATCATCAATCTGTAAGCCCGCAGACTGGGACTGGGATCCTTCATTAAATTGAGCCAATGTGGTGGTCCCTATTGCATCATTGGGGAAGGTCAGGCACATGAGGATGATCAGCCCCAGAATCAGGTTCATCACAGCACCTGCAACCACAATGAGAAGCTTTTGCCACCATTTTTTCTTGCCAAAGGAGCGCTCGTCCTCGCTGTCTTCGTCCTCTCCCTCCATGCTTACATAGCCACCCAGGGGAAACGCACGAACAGAATACCTGGTCTCCCCTTTGGTAAAGCCAAAGAGGGCCGGGCCCATACCAAAAGAAAACTCGTTAATTTTCACTCCATTGGCTTTCGCCACTAAAAAATGTCCTAACTCATGGATGATGATAATAACTCCGAAAACCAAAATGGCGATAATGACGGTGAGAATGATATTCGGCATGTGATCTTCCTTTCCCAATGAAAAAATCTAGAGATAAGTTGCAACCTGTTTTTGTACAAACTGCCGTGCTGCTCCGTCCGCCTCTTTAATTTCGTCCATACTATGATAGTCTTTCTGATATTCGGTCAGGGAAAGGGATGCTTCCACCAGTTCCCCAATCTTTAAAAATGGTATTTTTCTCTCTAAAAAAAGGGATACCGCTTCTTCATTTGCGCCATTGACAACACAGGGCATCAGTCCTCCCATATGCGCGGCCTTCACACAACTGCGCAAACAGTCGAAGGTCTCAAAATCCGGAGGGAAAAAGGTCAGCTTTCCATAGTCTGTGAAAGAAAGCCGCTTTGTCCTTCCCGGCATCCTTTTGGGATAGGTCAGCGCCAGCTGAATCGGTATCCGCATATCCGGCACTCCCATCTGGGCAATGACCGATCCGTCGATTAGCTCCACTGCGGAATGAATCACGCTCTCCCGGTGGACAACAATCTCGATCTCTTCCGGAGGCAGCCCAAAGAGCCACACCGCCTCGATCAGCTCCAACCCCTTATTCATCAAGGTGGCAGAATCCACCGTAATCTTCCCTCCCATCTTCCAGGTGGGATGATCCATAGCTTGTTCCACAGATATCTTTTGCAGCTGTTCCTTTTTCATTCCAAAAAAGGGGCCTCCAGATGCAGTGAGAAAAATCTTTGACAACTCACTGTGATCAGTATGGCCCATGAGACATTGAAAAATCGCTGAGTGCTCACTATCCACAGGCAAAATTTCTGCCCCCGTCCTGCGGGCAGTCTGCGTCACCAGATGTCCTCCTGCCACCAGAGATTCTTTATTGGCAAGAGCCAGTGTCTTCCCTGCTTCCAGTGCCGCCAAAGTCGGAGCAAGACCCGCAATTCCAACAACGGCATTGACCACAATATCGTTCTCGGTCAAAGCCGCCGCCCGGCAAAGTCCATCTTCCCCGCAACAAATCTCTATGGGCAGATCAGAAAGCGCCTGCCGCAGTTTTTGACAGCTTTCTGCATCGGAGACAGCCAGATACCGAGGGCGATATTTTCTCGCCTGTTGTTCCAGCACATCCACATTTTTGCAGGCGGTAAGCGCTGTAACCTCGTATCCCAAATGGTCTATAACATCTAGCGTCTGGGTCCCAATCGACCCTGTGGATCCTAAAACAGCAACTTTTTTTCTCATCAAATCCTTACTCCTGTCGAGGCAGTCAACTAATATAGATAAAAACAAAGTACACTTATTACACAGTAGAGGTGTAATAAGTGTCATTGTTGTTCGGTCTCCTCATATTTTAAACCCTGTCGCTCATCCAATTTGAATCAGCGTCAGGTACTGAATTGCAACGTAAAACAGAGGCGAAACAAACAATACACTGTCAAAGCGGTCCATAATACCGCCGTGACCTGGCATAATGGTTCCAAAGTCCTTAATCCCGCACTGCCTCTTTATAATAGATGCGGAAAGGTCGCCGACTATGCTAAGAAGTGAGCCTATAGGGGCCATAATCAACAGGTAAACATAGTTGACAATGACCTTCGTATTGAGAAACGCAGAACAAATATAGGTATAAAGCATGCCGAACAGCACAAAAAACACGGTGCAGGTTACAACCCCTCCAATGGCTCCTTCCACCGTCTTTTTAGGGCTGATCTTAGGCGCTAATTTTCTCTTTCCAAAGGCCCGTCCCACAAAATAAGCGCCAGAATCAGAAACCCATGCAGAAGCAAGGGTCAAAATCAAGCAGAAAATACTCAAATACTGATTTTGCAGCTGATCCCGGATATTGATTAAGCTTAAAAAAGAAAAAGGAATGCAGATAGACACCATAAACGCTACGCCCACTTCGCCAATTTTCAGTACATCATGTTGGCGTAACAAAATGAGAAATAGAATCAAAACAAAAGCCAAACAGACAACAGGAATTGCCCTCAGCGATGCCATCAGTTCAAAAAACGGAATGCTTGCTGTAAAGGTAAGGCATGTCCCGGTGAGGAGCTTGTGCTGGGTACATTTCGTTGCCAAAAGGACCTCATGTACGGCTATGGTAGAAATGGCACTGATGACAATATTAAGAATAATTGTGTCAAAAAAGAAGAGTACGACTGCCAGAATAACCAGTCCCACTCCCGCTGAAATAAGTCGCTGTTTCATCATAAACTCCATTCCGCCGTACCGTCCGGCATAGTCTTCTCAAACATTCCCAAAACCTGTGCTATATTCCTCCAAACCGGCGATTCCGGCCGTTATATATCTCTATTGCCTCATCCAGATGCTTGGAGGTAAAGTCAGGCCACAGCGTATCCATGATGACGAATTCCGCATAGGCACACTGCCACAACAAGAAATTAGAGATCCGGTACTCACCGCTGGGCCGGATGATCAAATCCGGATCCGGCTGGCCTGCTGTATAAAGAGCGGAGGCAAACCGCTCCTCATCAATATCCTCTGGGGAGATATTCCCCTCTTTCACCTGTCTTGCAAGCTTCTGCGCCGCCTGGACAATCTCCTGTCTTCCTCCATAATTGAGAGCCACATTGACCGTCAGACCAGTGGCATCCCGGCTGCCCTCTTCTGCCTGGGCCATTAGATCCCGGATGTCTTCATCCAGCGGCTGACGATCCCCAATAAAAATAGATCGGATATTATCATCTTTGTGGGAGAAAGCATTATGGAGGTAATCCCGCAGCAAATCCATAATAGCGTTCACCTCATCCTGAGGCCGCTTCCAATTTTCCGTAGAAAAAGCGTACACCGTAAGGTACTTGATTCCGATATCCTGACAATACTGGGTGATTGTCCGGAAGGTCTCCGCCCCCTTACTGTGCCCCGCTTTACGTGGTAAGCCGCGTTTTTTTGCCCATCTGCCGTTGCCATCCATAATAATGCCGATATGCTGCGGCAGTATCCTTTGGGCAGGCTTTTTACTTGCAAAAAAACGCGGCATACTTTTCTTTCCCCTTTCAGGCTACCAAAGCTAGATCGACAGAATCTCTTTCTCTTTGACTTTAGAGATCTCGTCAATCTCCTTGACATATTTGTCGGTGAGATCCTGCATTTCCTTTTCGTAGTCCTTCAGATCGTCCTCACTGAGTTCATTTTTCTTTTTCATTGCTTTAAACTTGTCGTTAGCATCCCGGCGGATGGAACGGATTGCAACTTTTGCATCCTCAGCCAACTTACGCACATCTTTGCACAACTCCTTGCGGCGTTCCTCTGTCAGCTGAGGGAACGCGATACGGAGGACACTTCCGTCATTGGTGGGGTTGATGCCGAGGTCAGATTTCTGAATGGCCTTCTCAATGACCTTCAATGTGCTCTTATCCCAAGGCTGGATCACTAGAATTCTTGCCTCTGCCACTGAGATGGCCGCCATTTGGTTAATGGGGGTGGGAACTCCATAGTAATCCGCAGTAATCTTGTCCAGCACTGCCGGATTGGCCCGTCCTGCCCGGATCCCGTCAAATTCGCTCTTGAGCACCTTGATGGTCTTTCCCATCTTTTCATCGTAAACTTTAAAGTCTTCTCTCATTCTCCTAGTCCTCCTTAACGATTGTACCGATCTCTTCACCGGTCAGTGCTTTATAAATATTATCCGGGTCGGATAAACTGAACACCATAATGGGAATATCGTTGTCTTTGCACATAGTGGCGGCTGTCAGGTCCATTACCGCCAACTCCTTGTCCAATACCTCTTTAAAGGTGAGATTATCGTATTTTACAGCATCCTTGTCCTTTGCGGGATCGCGGTCATATACGCCGTCCACCATAGTGGCCTTAAAAATGATATCAGCGTCGATTTCCGCCGCGCGAAGGGAGGAAGCTGTATCCGTAGAAAAGAAGGGATTGCCTGTGCCGCAGCCAAAAATAACAACTCTTCCTTTTTCCAGATGCCGTACAGCACGGTTACGGATATAGGGCTCCGCTACCTGCTGCATGGAAATGGCCGTCTGCACCCGGACTACAACGCCCAACTGCTCTAATGCATCGGCTAAAGCCAGCGCGTTGATGACAGTGGCCAGCATTCCCATGTGGTCCGCCCGGGTACGGTCCATCTTACCGCTGGAACGGCCCCGCCAAAAGTTGCCGCCGCCTACGACAATGGCAATTTCGGCACCGATATCTACGCATTTTTTAATGCCTTTACATATTTCATAAACCGTATCATAATCCAAACCAAATTTGTTGTTGCCTGCCAGAGCTTCGCCGGAAAGTTTGAGTAGCACTCTTTTATACTTCGGCTGCATATTTCACACTCCTCAGTTTTACAGCATTTTCTTTGATCTCTATTATTTTACAATAACCTGACAGTGATGTAAAGAGAATCCAACTTAAAGAATTGTAAAAGAATTTCTTTCGGAAAATATGGTAAACAGACTAAAAGTATTTTGGTGATATCCACTAGCATTATACAGGTCTGCTATTTGATAAATCTTGATATTGATTAATTTCCTGTGGATATTTATAATAAATTTGAGGTGATAGCAATTGGTAATTGCAAAGACGAAAAAGAATATCCTCAACTTTGACGGTTCCATGTATAACGAGATTTGCGAGTTTACCTTTGACGACGAAAAGAACGGCCACGGCTATTACTATCAAGCCAATCGAGATGCTGAATAATAGTTCGGCCCCGCTTCGGAGGGGCCTTTCCTGTCCTCAGTGAAAAAAGATATGTTTTAAGACCTTTAGAGCTTGCTTTTTGACCGGTGGTGTGTAAGCTGTCACTCACAGAAATAAAACATATCTTTAAGGAGGACGCAACCATGCTGCAAATATCTGAAATCGTAAGAAAAACTGAGGAAATGTTCGACCTGTTCAATGAGCATTTTTACGAGGGCGAGCTGAGCCGCCCGGCCATCACTGTATCGCCAGACGGAGGGCGCGGGGCGTATGGCTGGTGCAGTATCAACGAGATATGGAACGCCAGCGGCGAAAAGTATCGGGAAATCAATCTCTGCGCCGAGTACCTTGACCGCCCCATCTTTGAGCTGGCCGCCACGCTTCTGCATGAAATGGCGCATCTCTACAATCTGGTTCATGGCATCCAAGACGTAAGCAACAACGGCTATTACCACAACCAGAAATTCAAAGCCACCGCTGAGGCCCACGGCCTGCATATCGAGAAGCACGCCAAGTATGGCTGGACGGTAACGACGCTGGCCCCGGAGGCAGAGGCATGGATCAAGGAAACCTTGGGAGAGGACAAGATCAACGCCAGCCGCTTGCCAGTGGAAGGCACCACCAAGGGCGGGAGTAAGAAATCCATTAACCGCAGTATCAAATATGTCTGTCCTTGCTGCGGCACTATCATCCGGGCAACGCGGGAGGTCAATGTAATCTGCGGGGATTGCGGTGAGGCTTTCGAGCGGGAATAAAGAAAAAGCGGGAGCCGCGAAGGTTCCCGCTAAATTGTTCTCTTTGAAAGAAGCGGTGCTGTCCGGGAGCGGATACTTTTTAGCGTTTCCTCGTTTCTGTCATATACGGGCCGGACAAGGGTGTGCAAAAATGAGCCGCTATGGGACTATGTGATCGCCGCGATAGGAAGCGGGCTGATAGCAGCCTAATCCGCCAAGTCCCCGGAAAACAGAAAAAGCCCGGAAAGCCCATAATATCAGGCTTTCCGGGCATAGATACAAAAACAGCCCTCCAATTTGGAAGGCTGTTTTTGTATTAAAGATTGTTCCTTAATATGGTGGAGGCGACGGGAGTTGAATGTGAAAAAGGACTTTTTATAGTCTTTTATAAAGTGTAATAAACCGCATAAATAAGCCTTTTTTTGACTTTGCTTTTTGCGAACATTCGTTTTTTATAATGACCAAATAATGACCAAAAAGGCCGGCAAGAAATCCCCGCTTAAGGGATTCTTTTCCGCTTCATCTCTGCCCTTAATGCCCGTTGTTCTTTCAGGTACCCATAATAGAACGCGTTGCACATGACATTCCATGTATTAGGGCCCGCCTCATAAATAGCTTGCATCTCCCCTACCCGCATTGTGTAATTTTTATCCGCCTTTCTGCGCGTCTCTGCAATTAACTCCATCACCCGTGTGCATTGTCCCACATCAATCAACCTCCAATATAGCTTTGATATTATCTATTTCGGTTTCTTGTGCTGTGAGCATGTCAAAAAGGAGACATGTTGCGTCAGATAGTTGATTTAACAGAAACTTGCTGGGTTTTTCTAGGCAACAAAACAACAAATAAGCCATTGCCCTTGTTTGCCACGCTCGTTTGTCGATACTTTTTACAAGCTCGGTTAATTCTTCCATGCCCTTATGCCTCCTGTTCAAAAAAATTGTCCTTTGTCAATCTATTTATGGACTTCGCAACCTCGCCCGCCTGTGCAAAAGATAAACCAGCGCAATAAAGCTTGTGGAAATCCACGGTGGGGAAATCTTTTTCTGTAAAGGTGTACACGGGTATTGGTTGATTGTTCATGGTTTTAAACACCATCTTTTTCCACTGTGAAAATTTTACACCATCACCCCAACTTCCACCACAAGGCCATAATACAGACCGTCATAACCACAGACCCTTTCCCTTTTACGGCCGCTATAACAGCCGTTGCGTTGCGATCTGCGCTATTTCCCGCATCCCGCTCTAGGCTGATGTGGATATCCTCCGGGGTGTATTGGGTCAGATGCTCAATTGCCCGCTGCCGGTTGCCGTAGGTCACGCCTTTCACCTTCACCAATAAAGCGGGCAGCTTCACCAGTATCCAGGCTTTGACCATGGCTGTACTTCGGCTGTAGCCCTCTTTCACTAGGCGATTAGCGATCACCATAACGGCACTATTCTTCGTTCTTGCCATTGATTTTCGGCTCCTTTCGTGGTAAGATAGAGCCAAAGGGAGAGGCTTTTTGCTAAGTGGTCTTAACCTTGCTGGTGGTTAGCCTTTGTGGTGAAGGGCTAGCCACATTTTTTATATTGCTCGAAATACGCTTGCTTCTGCTCTTTACTGAGCTTTTGCCAGTCTTTCCATTTCATGCGGCCTACCCCCTTTCGGTGCGCGCCTCTCTTCTCCTTCGGCGGTATTTTCCGCCCCCAAAGGCCGGCCCCAAAACATCCGCCCCCCATTGCAGTACAAGGTGCAGATACGCCAAAACCACCGGAAAGCGGCGCATGCCCAACCGGTGTATGCGCCAAAGGCCGTCCAGGGCTTTGTAAAATCGGATTGCTTGTACTGGCCATTCTTCCATCCAAAGCAAATGTAAATCGATTTTATTCTAACTCATTTCACATAAAAACACAATGTTTCCCCCCTTTTTCTCATCGGGAAATACAAGGAAACCACTCCAAAACTCCTCTCACAAAAAAGGACAGCCGTTAAAAAACGGCTGTCCAAACAGCGGGCGGCGCCCGCAAACCTTATTCTGGAAACGGCCCCTCCGGCGCGCCGGCGTTGGGGCCAAAATGCTTGAGAAGAACCAGCGGCTCGCAGAGGCTCAGGTTTTTCACGCATACGCCGGCCCGTGCCGCCTGTTCCCCGATGAAAAATTCGTCGGCGCTCCTCCCCCCGAACCGAAGCATGGTGGGAGCCTCGCAGGGATGCACCCCCAGCGTCCCATGGCCCTGGATAACGACACATCCATAGCAGGCGCTGTCTTTGACGACGGCGCTGCCGCCTGGGGGAACGGAGAGCTCTTTCGCGGCAATGTAGGGATTGCCGTAAATAATCCAGCTTTCCTCATAGTCTCCCGGCGTTTGGATGGGCACAGGCGGACGGAAATAATGCGCTTTATAATCGGGATCGGTGGATTTTTCCCAGTCGATCTGTTCCAGGATATAGACGGGATCATCCTTCTTTTCCTCTGGGCAATTTTCCACCATCTTTTCATAAGGAGTGACCTCCCCGGCGGACACACTCTGGAAAACAGCCCCGCAGTCCGAATTCCACTGGGGCTCATAGGTTACCAGGGAGGCCGGAGCATGGACGACGCCGGGCGGCGTATACCATCCGGTGCCCAGCTTGGCGCGGTAACCTCGGCAGTATTCGGTGATGCGGTTGTCCCCCCCGCGAAAATCGCGGATACATTGGAGAATATCCTCCCGGGTGGTGGTGGGTTCAAAGCCGAAATAGCTGTACGGCGCCCGTCCCTGACAACCGTTGAGCTGCTTGGGATAGTAATATGCCTCCGGCTTCTCGTTTTTCCCCACCCGCTCCGTCACTTTCTGCGGCGGGTGGATGTGCAGAAAAATTTGGTCCTCATAGTCAAAGAATTTGGCGAACATGGGAAAGGTCCCATATTTTTTAAAGAGCTCCTCCCCAATGAGCCGGGGACCCAGCGCTTCTATAAAGTCCCGGAAGAGTACTTTCCCCTCCGGCGCCTGGGGTACCGGCACAAAGCTCATCCCCTCGTCGGGCGTGGTGTCCGGACCGTTGTCGGCGCGGACTGAAGAAGTCAGCCACCGCTCGGTAATGGCGCCCCGATGGATGCCGTAAGCGTAATAATCCTCTGGATGCAGCTTCAGCCGGCAGCCCGGACGGGGGCTGTGCCGGGGCACAAAGGTGGGGAGCATGGGCAAAATCCCTCCCCACTCCTCCCAGCGGCGGCAAAGCATATCTTTTTTCATTGATGTCTCCTCCTTCTCTCCATTTACGCCGGTCCCGGCGCGGGGGAGCCGCCGCAAAGCCCGGCTCCCCCCGGCCAAAACCTAAGCGAAGGAGGAAATCTTATTGCCAAGAATCCAAGTCGTATTGGTCCACATTGTCCTCATTGATGATAAAAGAATCCACCAGGATATCGTGTTCCACCGTTCCCCCCTCCAGCAGCGTGTAGGCCGCATCAATGGCCTGCCGGGCCAGCTCCGCCGGGGACTGGGCGCTGGTGGCCTTCATCTCGCCGTTTTTAATGGCATGCTTGGCCTCCGGCGCCCCATCGACGCCGTACACCGCCACATCGTTGCGGCCGGCCGCCTTCATGGCCGCCACAAAACCGATGGCCGTGGGGTCGTTGACGCAGACGGCGGCCTGCAGGTCATCGCCGTTTGCCTGGAGCACATTCTCGCTGACAGGCAGGGCATCCTGGGTGGTCCCCTTGCCGTCCTGCTCGGAAACACGGGTGTACTCCGCTTTGGCCAGTTCCTTGAGCCCGGCGTCAAAACCGGCGACCCGGTCGATGCAGGACTGGGATTTGATGTCGTGAATCAGCGCGTATTTGGCGCCGTCGGGAAAATCCTTGATCAGCTCTTTGGCCAGGAGGTAACCGCAGTTAAAGTTATTGGATTTTAAGCAGCAGTCCACATATTCCTGATCCTCGATGTCGCTGTCAAAATTGATCACATAGACGCCCGCTTTTTTCGCGGCCTGCACCGCTATGCGGGCTCCCTTAGAGTCCACCGGCTGGATGAGCAGCGCGTCGATGCCCTGGGTGACCATATCCTCCACCTGATTATTCTGGCGCCCGCTGTCCCCGGCCGGGTCGGCGGAGACGGCGATATCGCCGTTTTCCTCAATGATTTCCCGCATTTTGGATTCGATAAAGGCGCAGTAGGGGTTGCTGAGGATGGCCACCGACACACCGAACTTATACGGTTCCTTCTTTTCGGCGACGTCCTGGGACTCGCTTTGGGACACCGGCTGCGTGGAGCTCGAGGAGTCCCCCGGCTTTTGGGCGCACCCGGCCCACAGGGACAGAACAAACAGGCAGGCCAGCAGAATACTAACTAACTTTTTCATGGAAAGGTCCTCCTAAGAATTGTTTATTTCATGAAAGAGAAGAGACACAGGCCGCGGCGCTTTGTTCTTCTTCCCAACAATGACTGAAGCAGGGGGAGCGGGTTAATCACACGGTTTTTCGGATGATCACCTCATGGGGCATAATGATATGGCCCAGCGGATCGCCCTTTTCCAAAAAATCGATGAGCATTTTGGCGGCGTAGGACCCGATGAGACGGGTCGGCTGGCGCACCGTGGAAAGCTCGGGGTTAAAGAATTTGGAGATATAGATATCGTCAAAGCCCATGACCTTGATTTGGCCGGGCACGGAAAATCCTAGACGGTGGAGGGCGTTGAGCACGCCAAAGGCCTCCAGGTCGTTTTCGCAGAAGAAGGAGTCGATATCCCGGTCCTGTTCCATCAAGTTCATGGCGGCGCTGAAGCCTGTTTCGGCGCTGAAGTTGCCCACGTACAAACGGCTCTTGACAAAGTCGATGCCGTGGCTTTTCAGCGTATCCACAAAGCCCTGGAACCGGTCTTTTCCCGGGGAATAGGCGATGCTCGAAGCCACATAGGCCGGACGCCGGCAGCCTCGCTGCACCAGCAGCTCGGTGGCGTCACAGGCGGCGTGGTAGTTATTGATCAGGATGCTGCCCATATGGCGGTCGTTTTCGGTAAGAAAATTGCGGTCGAGGACGACGGTGGGCTTATTGCAGCTGCGTATGAGCTGTTCGTTCTCCTCATTGTGGGAGGAAATATAGATAAATCCATCCACCATCTTGGTGCGGAACATTTCGATACACCGTTTTTCCTGAAAATCATTGCCGTCGGTGTTGGAATAGATGACGCTGTAACCGCTCTTGGACGCGGTATCCCCCGCGCCGCCGGCAATGGAATGGAAAAAGGGAATGCCGATATCGGGGATAATAAAACCGATGGTCTTGGTATATTTGATTTTCAGTCCCTTGGACAGGGTAGTGGGAATGTACCCCAGATCAATGATAGCCTGGTGCACCTTTTCCCTGGTTTCACTGCGGATGTGCTCATCGGTGTTATTGATCACCTTGGACACGGTGGTGATGGACACACCGGCCGCCCGCGCCACATCGGTAATGGTTGGTCTTTTTTCAAAAGCCATGATTTTTTCTCCTCGCCTTCATTATAGCTGTTTTAAACCGTTCTGCCTATTGATGTTCTTTATGATATTTTACTAAAACAACAAGATAAACTCTATAATTTTAGGAAAATTTTTAGGAAAACGCTTTTGCATTCTGGCCAAGAATGCAAAAGATTTCCAGGTGATAAGCGGAACGTCTGCGGCAATACTATAATGAAAGGAGTGTTTCTGATGAACGATAAAAATCCATACCGCCCTTATGACATGCAGGATGACGAGGAGCTGTATGACGAGATGATGGAGGTCGCCTCCGCCACCGAATGCACCGGTCTCCTGCCCACGCCTCCCGTCAGCCGGTCGGAAACAAAGTCCTATGATAAAATTTACGATATTCCTCTGGCAAAGGATGAGTCAGTCAATGAAATGAAAAAAAGGACTGAAAAAAAGAAGGACTAATATTTTCACCAAAAAGCGCCGTTTCCCCGAGCGGGGAAACGGCGCTTTTCATAGGTTATTCACTTGAGTATCACCGTGGCGGCCAGAAGTCCCAGCACCGCCCATTGCAGCACGATGTTCACTAAACTCTCCCACCGCTTCCCTGGCTTGTCCTTGAGCTCCTTCACATCCGTCTTCACTTCGTTGAGCACAGTCAGTATGTTCTGGAAATCCTTCTGGATTCCCTTCGCTTCCACCTTCATGTCCTCAAACCGCGCGAAGAACTCCTTATGCGTCTTCTGGTTCCTTTCGCTGTCCACTTCCAGCGCCTTGATCCGGTCCTCGTTGGGGCAGGTCTCACAGCTCATCTCCACCACCCCCTACCTGTATTTTCCCAGGAGCTCGTCCATTCCTTCTGTTAGCCCCTTGTGCCTTTTTTCCAGCGCCTCGTACTGCTGGCACAGCATTTCATACTTCTCTTTCTCGTCCGGCGTCTGGAGAGGTGGCTCTTCCTCCGCCTTCCATCCGTTGAGACCCGCTCCCTTGATGATGCCCGGATAGTCCTGGTATGCGATGTTCCTATCCACCCGAGTCCCGATACCGTTCACACTTCCGCCCGACGTGTACTGCCACATCCCAAACTGCCCCGTATAGCTGGGTTTGCTAACACCCTCGAACTGCTGCGGGAAGGCGGGCACGCTTGACGTTCTATAGTCCGTCCGACGGCTTTCAACAGTTATAACCCGCTTTGTCGCTCTTCCCTTGTGGCTTTCTCTCAACCACTGTCTATATTATACACAATAAATAGGTGTATGTCTATTGTCATTATACATAAATATACGGTGTATATTTAGTTTAATCATACACTTGTTTTCTGTGTATGTTTGACGTATAATAGAGACAGTGAAAAAGGGCCCACTCTATAAGGACCCGGGATGGACTGACGGATGAATAGATTGCGCAGAATATGGGAATAGCATACTCGACATTCCGAAGCTGGAGAGATAAATTTTCGGCAATTTCGGCAGTCCTAAAAAAGGGAAGGGATGGAACGAAAATGCCAATAAGGTATAAGGTGGACATACTAGAAGCGCTGAAAAGCAAGGGATATTCCACATATAAGCTAAGACGGGAAAAACTTCTTGCGGAACATACTCTGCAACAAATAAGAGGCGGAATATTGGTGTCTTGGGCAAACATTGAAAAAATTTGCGCCTTGCTAGAGTGTCAGCCTGGGGACATCCTAGAGTATGTGCAGGACGGTGACGACAAATGACCATCATCAAATACCCTTCGGAAGAGGCCGTGAACCAAGCGATACAGAAGGATGAGCCGCTGCTGGTGCTGATCTCCTACAATGAAGAGCGGGTGATCATGTCCAGCGTGGACGACGCGCCGGAGCATCACATCCTGCTCAAGCTGGCGGGGTTCAGCGAATTGGATATAGATCAATATTTCCGCATTGTGTTAGATAAGAGCGGGGCCGACTGGACGTTTGTTTGTCCTCCCGATTACAAGGGCATCACAAATAAGCAGTACCGGCTTTCTCAGTTCTACAAGGATGGCTTTACCGCCATTTCCCATGCCCTAAGTGAACTGGGCTATTTGGTGGGTATCAATATTCCCACACGGTACCAGCGGTATTTCGATATGCTGGGAATCTGTAGGATAGAAGAGGAGGGTTCAAAATGAGACGTATTGTAAAAACAGTGAGCTTCATTCTCTTGTTATGTTTTGCCTTTGCTGGCTGCTCGTCCATTTCTTCTGAGGACAATTTTTCCACCCTCCGAACTGTGTATCATTGCCTCACACAAGAACAGCGGCAGGAACTTGATAGATATGCAGTCTCTTTTGCAGAAACATTCTATTCTCCTTTTGATTCTGCAGATGCGTTAGATCAAGAACTCATTGGGCAATTCGCCTTTTGGAAGATTTATGAAGAAACGGAAGAAACAAACGCGGAAGGCATCTGCCCCATTCCAAAAGAAAAACTGCTCACCTATGTGCAAAAGCATTTTGGTATTTCAGGGTATGACTATCCGGAGGCTTTGCCTGAATATGATAGCCAAACCCAATCTTACCTCTTTTATCCCCTTGGCGAAGGGTCTTTAGTGACTGCCTCTATTGCTAAAGTTGAGGATGTGGGAGAAGATATCGTCTGCTACACTATGGAGATGTCCAAAGAATCCATGAGTCCCGGTGAGAATCCTGAACGGTCGCAGTCGTGGATCTCTACCTATCAGTTCCGACTTTTGGAGGTAGCAGACAGTTATATTCTACAAGCCGTATCTGCGAAATAGATGCCTTATGGACAAAAACAAGAATCGCCGGCCAAACCGATGCTTTTTCGGTATGGCCGGCGATTTTGTCTATTCTATGGTCTAAATTCAGGTTTGCAGCATACTCCCAATAAACACGGGTAGTGTTATGTGAGATCAAGATAGTCTTTAGCGTTTAAAACGGTACCTGTATAAAATCCATCCCTACACAACAGTTCTAAGTTATCCCATGATAATGCTACCGTTGGGTCTGTAATATTGTCTGGTGTCAATTCCTTTTTGTGGTGGACAATTTCCCCGGCTTTATATAATCCTTTTCGCAAACACGCTTCACATAGTCCTCCTACACTTGCGGCATATGCGCTTCTTGTGTGTTGCCACGCCTTTGACTTATAAAAGCTTTTAGCAAATTCTTTCATCTTTTCTCTCAAACAAAAAAGGCCAACACAATCCGTGCTGACCCTTAAAATATTTTTGAAAATCTTTAAGAAATCTATTGACATTTATACGTCCGTATAGTATAATGTAGACAATGAAACAACGGGAGGTGATGAACATGAGCAAGAAACAAAAAGGGCTGAAGCCCAAAGAACTTGCCGAGCTGATAATCAGAGCGATTGTTGCGGTCGCCGCATTGATAACAGCCATCAAGTCCTAAAGCCTCAACCCCCGGGGCGAAAGCCCCGGGCCCCTTCGGGGGCTAATTATAGTATACAAAATTTTACCCACAATATCAATTGGAGGTTCTTGCTATGAACAAAAAAGACCTGTCCTTCTGGGCCCTAGTTATATCCTTTGTTTTTGGCGTTTCTCTACGCTGGCCTGTGTGGATTAAACTAATTACCATCGTCTTGTCTGGTATGGTTCTAGTACAGGTTTCAAACAAGCTGTTGAAAACATTTAATAAGAAGGTGTAGACATGGCTGGGAAATATGATGCGCAACAAAAATACATGCGCAAAACCTACGTTCGTTTTCCTTTGGATTTGCGTCCCGAAGTATTAGCTGCTTTTCGTGAAGCCTGTGAAAAAAACGGAACAAAGCCAACAACAGAAATCAAAAAGTTTATTGCGGAATACATCGCCAAGGCCGGGGAATAACCCCGGCTTTCTTTTTGCCTATGTCCTCACATTCCCCTCTTTGCTCCTCAGCATCTGGCACAACGCGTACCGGGTATCCCCTTCCATCCTGCATAAGTACATGTATCTTTTCCACAAAGCGGGATCGCCTTTCCACGGGTCTTTCTTCGGCAGTTTTGCCTGTAGTTCTTCCCGTCGGGCTATCACCTGCCCAAGGGATTCTTGATATTCTTCAATCAGCTTATCTATATCCTGCATGGGTCACCTCTGGTTTCTGAGCATAACGAAGCGCCCGCCGGTATTTCCAGCAGGCGCTCTCTAAAAAGGAGGGAGAAGGAATGTATGAGGGTAGGGTCTTTTCCTTAGAACCCTATATTATCATTTTAAACCCTTTTTTCGGGAAAAAGGTGCCATCTTTTCTAAATCTCATGAAGATTTTGTGCCAGCCGAACAAGGAATTTTTTTCGGTATCGCTTCATTGTTCGCTCTGAGATGGGTAGGTTTATGTATTGCATTGGCTGGTGTTCAAACAAATTCTGCTTGATAAACTCCTTTTCCCAGTCGTCCTGGCACTCGCACCAAGCTTGTTCTACCGCCCTGATCCTTTCCTCATTCTTTTGCTGCCGGATCATAATGCGCTCTGCCTTGCGGGCTGTTGGGTTCCCGACCCCGTTTCCTCTGGGCTGACCATCTGGGCAATGTCCAGCATGGATGATCTCGTCTTCAATCTTTTTCCTTCGCCTTAGCATTGTGTAATATCCTTTTGCTGTCGCCAGGCATACAAAACTAGCCTCCTTTCTTAAAAAATGTTGAATTTAGTAAGCATAAATGATATCATAGGTTTGCAAAACAAATTCAGCATTTAAATACAAAGCTTCTATATTCTGCTTACTTAATTCGGTTTACAGACAGATTATAGCATACTAAAGTAAGCTATTCAATAGGTTTTGCAGAAAAAAGTAAGCTTCTATTTTGTGCACAAAACTGGAGCTGATATTTTGTGTTTTATGACTTATTTTGTGAATTGTGTAAGAAGAAGGGGGTTTCTCCTACCAAAGCAACAGTAGAAATCGGTCTCAGTCGTACTATAGGAACAAAATGGAAAACGACGGGCGCTACCCCGCAAGGCGATACCCTAAGTAAGATTGCCGCATATTTCGATGTATCTGTAGACTACCTCCTTGGCAACGAACAAGAAAAGAAGCCCGTCACCAACAAAGATGACGAACTTATCAAGGCTATTAATGAACGACCTCTCTTAAAAAGGTTTGTTGAAAATCTTGTTAAAATGGATGATGAGAGTATTAAGGCTTTCGTGACAATTGCTGGGATAAAAGACGATCTTGAAGAGAAATAAGTTTCATGAGTTTTTCGTCTGATTGTTGTTGTGCCCATTCAATTATTTTTTTCTTATAGCATTCTTCACCACTTATTATCTTTTCCATCCTGCATCCCCCTCTGTCGGCCAACGTTTTATATTTGATCTGAAACGTTCGTTCTGTATTGATGCCATTATAACTCGTATTGAATATGTATTCAATTCAGATTGCGTACAAATGTTTGTGGCGTTTTTCGTCATTTCTGTCAAAAAAGCCGCATGTATTTGATTCTTTCTACAATATTTGGGAAATGGTATTTTAATTCGTGTAGCTTTATGTTACTAATTAATAAAACCTTTCAGTTAATTTCCCGAAGTTTATTCTTGGATAATAAAGGTTAGAGGAGAAGAAAATCATGCTAAAAAAAATAATGCTCACACCTGGGTTTAATTTTGAAGGATATGAAATTGTTGAATATCTGGGTTATATCTCATCTGAAGTTGTTGTAGGCACAAGCGGTCGAGATGAAGGAGAAGCAAGCTTTGCTGACAGATGGGGGCTTATAAGCAATCGTTTTTCAAAGCGCCTTAGTCAATCTAATGAGATTGTTTTGTCCGGATTGGAAGAGCAAGCTGAATCCGCAGGCGCAAATGCTGTCATTGGGGTCAATGTTCAGTTTTCAGTATTCTCCGATAATATGATTGGCTCAACCGCAAGCGGAACGGCAGTCAAAATCCAAAAAATCATTGATTTCGTCCCAGAAAACAAGCCTATTTTTGAAAAGCTTTGTCCTGTTATGAATTTTGACCTTTCCTGCCCTGTTCGTCCGTTCAGTTTGTTTTTTAACACCTCTGAATCCGGGCAAAATTATGTAAGATTAAAATTTACAAATTATTCTAATGCCGCTATCACTAATATTAACGCATCGGTTTTTTTATTAACCTTATATGGAGATAAGGTTGAAATCGGCGATTTATACTTCTCCTCTATTTCTCCACTTGATAAAGCTGAATTTGAAACAGAGGACTTGCCCGTCCCGCAACTTGACATACCTGTAGCAATCATCAAATCTGCCTATGTGGATGTCAAGCGTTGGATTGCAGACGGAGAGGTGAAGGCCGCAGAGGGTGAAAACCGTATGGCCGAGAAAACCGCTGAAGAGCTTCTTGATCTCAAAGGTAAATTTGGAAATGACGCTGTCACAGAACTTTCTGTCTTGGATGACACTTGGACTTGCTTCTGCGGGAATGTTAACCCAGTAAGTGTCAATGTTTGTCCTCTCTGCCATCGAGGAAGCAAGGATGTTACCTCTACAGATATGGGACAATTCCTAGATTTATCAACACTGCTCCAGACACTGTATGTTCAATGCGAACCATTAAAATCGACAAGAGAAATTTACGAACACGCAAAGCAATTCAATGACGAACATCACGGTTGCATCCCGCAGGATATTTTGAACTCGCTTTCCAGGAAGGCTGATACAGAAAGAATGTTTGGAAATTCTAAGGGCGAGGCTATAAAATATCTGCAAAGCGAAATTCAGAAAGCGAAACAATAAAAAAACCGCCTCAGTGCTGGAACACCGAGACGGGACATAGGAAGCTTACCCAAAGAGGATAAGACAGTCTGAACACCTGTATTATACCTCATTTGGGTGGGCTTTGTAAAGTGCGCTCAAAGGAGGTTTTTTCATGCGTAGAGTTAACACCGCAAGGTGGATCGAGTCAAAGAAAATGTGGAGAATCGATGTCCAAAAGGATGGCGTGCGCAAATCGTTCTATTGCTCCACACCAGGGCGCAACGGCCAGAGAGAAGCAAACCGCAAAGCGGATGCTTGGCTGGAGAGCGACATTATATCCTTCTCTGTCCGCACCAATGCCCTGCTTGACGAATATTTAGAACGTGTCAAGGCTACCACATCCAAAAGCAATTACCGCAAAGAGTCCTACCACGTGGAACACTTTATCCGTCCGGTTATGGGACGAAAGAAGGCTTGCCACCTGACCGACCTGGATTGCCAAAAGGTCATTGACAGCGCCTTTCGCCGCACCGGTAAAGACGGAAAGACGGTGGAGCTATCCCGCAAGACCCTAATGAACATCAGAGCTACCCTGGCGGCCTTCGCTAAATTCTGCCGTAAGCGGAGGGTAGTCCTGCTCAACTCGGAGGACTGGGAGATACCCAAAGGTTCCCGCTATAAGGGAAAAAGCATTTTACAGCCAGACAGCCTTATCAAGCTTTTTTCCACCGATACCACTCTATTCCGTGGAAAGCGCGTCAAAGACCCATTTATCCATGCTTACCGCTTTCAAGTTTTAACAGGTGTGCGGCCCGGCGAATTATGCGGCCTTCATCCAGAGGACTGCCAGCCCGGTAAGGTGATCATCCGGCGTTCTATTAACGTGGACGGGGAGGAAACAAGCGGAAAGAACGAAAACGCTATTCGCTCAGTTGTCCTGTCTCCCTTAGCCGAAGCGGAGCTGACCTCCCAGCTTCGCGATTTGCCGGGAGATGGGACGGTGTTTGGGCTGCGGTCTGAAAGTTATTACCGTAAGCGTTGGACTGTGTTCTGCGATGCAAACGATATCTCTTATGTCTCGCCTTACGAACTGCGGCATACCTTTGTTTCAGTGGTAAAGAATCTACCGGAAGGAGAGGTGAAGGCTTTGGTGGGCCACTCTCGAAATATGGATACCTTTGGTACATACGGCCACGAATTGGACGGAGAGCAAAACCAGGTAGCAATCCGGGTCAACTCATTATTCTTGGAGCTTCTTAAGCGTCGGGAAAAAGGATGAGTGCGGTACCAAGTGTGGTAGAACAAAAATAGACCGCCCAGGAATGGCTTTCCTGAGCGGTTTTTTTGGTGGAGGCGACGGGAGTTGAACCCGTGTCCGAAAATCTCTCCATGCGAGTTTCTCCGAGTGCATTCTGTCCTTTACATTCCCTCAGTCAGCCGCCGGCAGAAAGGCTGCTGGCCTTGGTATCCTCTGATGTGTGTCTACGGCCGAGGAACTCCATGGACACATGGACCACTCATCGACGCCTATATCCGGTCCGTGGTACTACCGGACTAGACGGCAGCAGTTAAGCTGCGTACGCTACGTTATCGTTTGCGTTTAATTTTAAAGTTTCGGATTTTTAAGAGGGTCCGAACCTCTACTCGCTGCTCACACTTCAAAATCCCCGTCGAAGCCGTTACGCCCCCTTCTTTCATTTTAATATTTCCCTCTGTCCTTCATGGCTCGATCCATATCCCGTTTGGCGTCCCGGCGGGCCATATCCTCCCGCTTGTCGTAGAGTTTTTTACCTCTGCACAGCCCAACGGATACCTTCACATGGGAGCCTTTAAAATAAAGGGAGAGGGGCACCAAGGTGTATCCTTGCTGCTTGACAAGCCCAAAGAGCTTGTTGATCTCCCTCCGGTGCATCAAAAGCTTGCGGATCCGAAGGGGATCTTTATTGAATATATTCCCCTTTTCATAGGGGCTGATATGCATTCCCTTGATAAAAATTTCGCCGTTGTCGATATCACACCAGCTATCCTTGAGGTTGACCTGGCCTTGGCGGATGGATTTCACTTCTGTACCAAAGAGCTCAATGCCCGCCTCATAAGTGTCCTCTACAAAATAATCGTGGCGCGCCTTTCGGTTGAGCGCGATGGTCGCGCTTCCCTTTTTCTCCGCCATGGCCTCTCCCTCCTTACCTATGATATCTCAAACCAGCAAGAAAAACCTGTCAGATTTCGCTGCGCCCTTCCAGAGCGCGGTAAAGGGTCACCTCATCCGCATACTCCAGGTTGCCGCCTACGGGGATGCCGTAGGCAAGCCGTGTCACCTTGACGCCCAGCGGCTTAATCAGCTTGGAAATATACATAGCGGTGGCCTCCCCCTCCACTGTGGGGTTGGTGGCCATGATGACCTCCTTCACGGCCCCGTCCTGGAGCCTTGCCAGAAGTTCCTTGATGTAAATCTGATCCGGGCCAACCCCCTCCATGGGGGAAATCAGGCCGTGGAGCACATGATAGAGCCCATGATACTCCTTGGTCCGCTCGAACGCGATCACATCCCTGGGATCCTCCACCACGCAGATGGTGGACCTATCCCGGGCGGGATTGCCGCAGATGGAGCAGGTTTCCCCGTCCGTCAGGTTTTGGCAGACGGAGCAGTGGCGGATTTTCTCATGGGCCTCGGTGATCGCCGCCGCGAATTCCTGAGCCTGCTCTTTGGGCAGTCCCAGCACATAGTAGGCTAGGCGTTGGGCGGATTTTCGCCCGATGCCCGGCAGGCGCTCAAATTGTTCAATGAGCTTTGTCAGTGGTAAAACGTTATATGCCATGCTTCTCTCGTCTTTCCAGTCCTCATTGCCGCTATGATCTACAGAATCCCCGGCATGGACAGCCCGCCGGTGATCTTCTCCATCTCCCGGGACTGCACTTCCTCCACATTGCGGATGGCCTCGTTGACCGCGGCAATGATCAGATCCTGGAGCATCTCAATGTCCTCCGGGTCTACAATTTCCGGCTGCAGCACAATGGATTTGACCTCTTTTTTGCCGGTGATGGTGATTTCTACCGCGCCGCCGCCCGCTTTGGTGGTGTATTCCCGCTCCTCCAGATCCGCCTGGAGCTTGGCCATATCCTCCTGGATCTTCTGGGCCTGGCGGAGCATATTGTTCATATTGCCGCCGGGGCCGCCGCCGAATCCCTGTGGTAATCTTGCTTTCATGGTTATATCCTCCTATGATCCATCATTTCAAAAAAATTCTCTTTTTATTTTACTGGCCGGTGACGGAAACGTCAATCCCCGCCTTCTGGGCCATCTGTTCCAGCATTTTCAGCGGATCCTCTTTGGCCTTCTCCTCCCCGGTTTTCTTGTAGGGACCCAGCCGGTACTTCTTACCGGTCTGCGCTCTCAGGGCGTCCCGAAGGCTCTCTTTCGTATAATCCGACTGGCGGATCAGCTTGACAAAAAGCTCATCCGGCGCGTCGATGAGGACAATGTCCCCTTTGACATAGGCTTTGGAATCCTTGAGGGCGCCGTGAAGGGCAGGATTGGTCCCCTTCAGGCGTTCCATCACCTGTTCCCAGCAGGAAAGCTCCTGCATCTGTTCCATATGCTCCGGCACAATATCCGCCTCTTTCGGCTCCTGCCGCAAAGGCTTTGGGGAAACGCTGGGGGGAGAAGCCTCCAGCCGGGAAGGATGCGCCATCATCGCCTCCAGCCGCTCCAGCCGTTTTTCCATCTCCTGGAGCAGCTGGAGGGTTTCCTCCGGCACACTCCCTTCCTGGGCGGGGAGGGCCCCCTTCTTTTTGCGCAGGGCGATCTTTACCACCGCCATCTCAAATTCGGTGCGCTTGGAGCTGGCCCGGGAAAGCTTGCCCAAGGTTTCCTGCAATATTTCCATGGTGGCGAGGATGTCCTCCATGGACATTTTTTCGGATATGTGAGAGAGACGCTCATAATTTTCTTTGGTGGTGACCACCAGCTCCTGGGCCCCTGGAACCGCCTTAATCATCATACAGCCCCGCAGAGCGGTAATCAGCTGGTCGCAGACCCGCTCAAAGTCAGAAGAGCCTTGGTGGAGCTCATCAATCAGGGAAAATGCCCGGCTGCTGTCCCGCTGGGCCAAGGCTTCCACCAACTGATAAATCTGTTCGCTGTCCGCCAGGCCGGAAGCCGCCACCACCGTAGCCACGTCTACATGAGCGCTGTAAGAGGAACAGAGGTCGAGGATGGAAAGGGCGTCTCTCATCCCGCCGTCGGCCAGCCGCGCAATAAACAGGCCGGCGTCCTCCTCTAAAGCAATGCCCTCCTGTTCCGCCACGGCCTGGAGCCTGCCGGCGATGAGCTCGCTGGGAATCCGGCGGAAATCAAACCGCTGGCACCGGGAGACAATGGTGGCCGGCACCTTGTGGACCTCGGTGGTGGCCAAGATGAAGATCACATGGGCGGGCGGCTCCTCCATAATCTTCAGCAGCGCGTTAAACGCGCCGACGCTGAGCATATGGGCTTCGTCGATAATATAGACGCGATATCCCGCCTTCACAGGGGTAAAATTCGCCTCTTCCCGCAACTCCCGGATGTTGTCCACACCGTTGTTGCTGGCCGCGTCAATCTCCACCACATCCAGCACCGCTCCGTCGTCAATGCCTGTGCAAAGTTCGCATCCCCCGCAGGGATCCCCGTCCCGGGGACGCAGGCAGTTCACCGCCTTGGCCAAAATCTTGGAACAGGTTGTTTTTCCCGTGCCCCGGGAGCCGGTAAACAGATAGGCGTGGGCGCATTTTCCCTCTTTGACCTGGTTTTTTAGGGTGGTGGTAATATGTTCCTGCCCCACCACATCCTCAAAGACGCGGGGGCGGTACTTGCGGTATAATGCCTGGTACAAATCCACCCCTCCCCTTCTGCTTTTTGGATATGACAAAGAGCAGGAAACAACCGGTAAGATCCGGCTTTGGCCATACACTTTGTCACACGGACATACAGGCTTTGCTGTGGCACACAAAGAAATCCGCTTAATGCTGCTCGGTTCCCCGCCTGACATGGTTCACGGCGCTCTGTCGCACAGGACCCGCATGTCCGCATGACGAAATGCATGAATGTCCCTGCCCCGGTGGAAATTCCACCTTACTCTTTCAGTTGTCCTCGGGGCTCACGCCCAGATGTATCATTTATTATACTATAATTTCTTTCTAAAGACAACTGTTTTTTTCTTCTCTTTCTCTCCTTCCCTTTTATCATTGTCCCAAATATGATAAAATATAGAAAAACTCTGGGAATGTGAGGAGAAATATGGAGCTTCAGAAAAACGATGTCGTTACCCTTTCCATTGCGGATATTACAAATGACGGCAACGGCGTAGGACGCTTTGACGGAATCGCCGTCTTTGTTCCCGGCACAGCCGTCGGCGACGTCCTTCGGGTGCGGATCGTCAAGGTGTGCAAAAATTACTGCTATGGCATTGTGGAGGAAATTCTCTCCCCCTCCCCTGATCGAACCGAACCCCATTGTCCTGTTTACCGGCAATGCGGCGGGTGCAGCCTGCGCCATATTTCCTATGAGGCGGAGCTTGCCATCAAACAGGGCTGGGTCTATGAGAACATGCGCCGTATCGGGAAGGTGGAGCAGGCTGTCTTTGCGCCCATCCTCCCCTCCCCCAAAGAGGAAGGCTACCGCAACAAGGCCCAGTACCCGGTGGCGGCCGGTGAGGACGGAGGGCTCAAAATCGGTTTTTTCGCCAGGCGGAGCCACCGCATTGTCGACGGCGGCGCCTGTGCCCTTCAGCCCCCCGTCTTTGCAGAAATTGTGGAAACCATCCGGCAGCTATGCCAGCTTTACCATATTCCGGCCTATGACGAAGCTTCGGGGAAGGGGCTGCTGCGCCATATTTACCTGCGCTCCTCCCAAAACGCGGAGAAAATCATGGTCTGCTTGGTTCTCAAAGGGCCTCAGCTCCCCCATGCCCAGGCGTTTGTCGAGGCGCTCACCGGGAAGTTCCCGCAGATCAGGAGTATTGTGATCAATATCAACCCCCGTTCCACCAATGTCATTTTAGGCCGGGAATGCCGCACACTGTGGGGGGAAGATACCATTCAGGACACCCTATGCGGCATGGAATTTTCTATCTCTCCCCTCTCCTTTTACCAGGTGAACCGGGAGGGCGCCCAGGTGCTGTATGAAACGGCCCGGGATTTCGCCGGGTTACAAGGCACAGAGGTGCTTCTCGACCTATACTGCGGCGCCGGCACCATCGGCCTTTCCATGGCCCCCTATGTCAAAGAGGTCATTGGGGTAGAAATCATCCCCGACGCAGTGGAAGACGCGCGGAAAAACGCCCGGAAAAACGGCATTTCCAACGCCCGCTTTCTCTGCGCCGATGCGGCCGAAGCCGCGCGAACCCTCCGGGAAGAAGGCATTGTCCCGGATGTGGTCATCATCGACCCGCCCCGCAAAGGCTGCTCCTCCGGGCTGATTGACACCATCTGCGCCATGCATCCTCAGCGGGTGGTTATGGTTTCCTGCAACAGCGCCACCGCCGCCCGAGACTGCGCTCTATTTGAGCAGCAGGGCTACCAGGCGATGCGGGTCCAGCCTGTGGATATGTTCCCAAGAACCACCCATGTGGAGACGGTAGTCCTGTTGGGTAGGAAAGAGGCCGATGGTGAAGAAAGTTCCCTGCCCCATGAAACAGCGGGCGAGACGGTTGTTCATCTGCCCCGCTGATAAATTGAGAAGATAGGAAATATAAAGGAAAAAATTTATGAATATCTGGTCCGTTTTTATCACCTTGGAAGTTCTTTTCATTAATTTAGCGCTTTTAAATCGGTGCTGTAAACGAAAATACGACATCGGCGTCACCATCATTTCCCTTGCTGCTTTTACCGCTTTCTTCCTATTCAGTGCTGGTCTCCTGTATTCCGGATTTGGTGACGGGAAGCTAGCCGTTGGAGGATTTCTATATCTCATCCCTCTTTTTCTCCTATATAAAGAAAAAATATCTCGGCTGTTCATCATTATGTGTATGTGTTGGGCCTTTACTATGAGCATTTGGGCCCTCTCCATTCAAATTGGGCGTCTCATTACTGGAAATAACCTATATTTTTGGATTTTTATCATCCAAACCGTTCTATACGCTATCATCCTCTATCCCTTTTTTAAGTACATTGCACCGAAATACCTTGCCATCCTGTACAATTTAAAGAAGTTTGATCAAAACTGTGGAAAATATTTTGATTTGGTCTGTTTTCTTCATGTCATCATGGTCATGATTTTAAACCTTACCTTTTTTCAGGGCAGCGGCAGTATTATGAAAGTATTGGCTATCTTATTGCTTTCCTCCATCACCATTCTTTCCTATGCCATGCTTTACCGTATGGTATCCGATTCTATTCGCATCGTCCAGCTCCAGCAGACCTCCCGACAGGATTCCCTCACCGGCCTCGCTAATCGCGCCTGCCTTTTTGACGATCTCCGGCTCTTAATTGAGCAAAAAGAAACCTTTTCCATTTTGTTTATGGATCTAGACCGGTTTAAGGAAATAAACGACCGTTATGGTCATATGATAGGGGATCAATATCTCCGACATTTCGCAACTATGTGTACAAAATCCTTCGAAACAAAAGGGAAGGTCTATCGCTTTGGCGGCGATGAATTTGTCGTGCTTTGTGAAGGCAGAATATCGCCGTCGGCTGTGGAACAGATTCAACTTTGCCGTGATTGGAACAAGGGAGCGCCTTGTCCCTTTAACCAGGTCAGCACCGGTTTTTTGGAATGCAGTCCGCCCTTTCCCGATGCAGAACAGCTCATCCAACAGGTAGATCAGAATATGTATGAAATGAAAATCAAAAAGCAAAGAGGATAATCCCGATAAAATGTGGCCGTGACTTTCTTTGCTAAAAGGAGCGGCATCTGTCTCTTTCTTCTTTTTTCACAATCAATCGATAGGAGCGGCCGGCAAAGGCCGCCCTTTCACTTCGGCACCAAGGAGGTAGCTTTATGGAACAGCCTCTCACCCTGAAGGCCATTGCCCACCTTCACAATGATTTCCCTACAAAATTCGGCTTGCCCCGTCAAAGCGGCCTTGTGGAAAATTTGCCGGCAACCATCGTCTTTACGCCGGAATACCGCAACCCTCACGCTTTGCGGGGGCTGGAAGGCTTCTCCCATATCTGGCTGATCTGGGAGTTTTCCAAAGCCCGGCGTCAGGGCTGGTCTCCCACCGTCCGTCCGCCCCGGCTGGGAGGAAACCAGCGGATGGGAGTCTTTGCGACCCGTTCCCCCTTCCGCCCCAACGCCCTGGGGCTCTCCTGCGTGAAGCTGGAAAAAATTGAGCGTCATCCGGAAATGGGGCCGGTGCTCCATGTTTTGGGGGCCGATCTGATGGACGGCACCCCTATCTTTGACATCAAGCCCTATCTTCCTTTTGTGGACAGCCATCCCGAGGCTTCCGGCGGCTTCGCCCAGGAAAGGAAAGATCACGCCTTAGAGGTGGATTGCCCTCCCGCCCTGCTGGCCAGAATCCCGGCCTCTCTCCAGGAAGGCCTCTTGGGGGTGCTGGCCCAGGATCCACGGCCCTCCTATCAGGATGACCCTGAGCGGATCTATGGTTTTTTCTTTTCGGACTATGAAATCCGCTTTACGGTAGAAGGCAATCTGCTGACAGTCCGAGAAGTGCTGGCCTGTCGCGGCTAAGTCCGCTTCTATCAACAGCTTTGAAAAGGAAAGATCTGACATGAATCAAAAGCGCGCCGCTTTAAAGGCGGCATTTCCCTATACCCTGCCCATCTGCGCCGGTTTTACCTTCCTAGGCCTTGCCTATGGGATCTATATGAACAGCATGGGGTTTTCCTTTGTCTATCCCATGCTGATGAGTCTGCTCATCTTCGCAGGTTCTATGGAGTTTGTCACCGTCAGCCTTCTGGTATCCTCTTTTCACCCACTGCATGCCTTTCTTCTTGCGCTCATGGTCAATGCCCGGCATCTGTTTTACGGCATCTCTATGCTGGACAAATACCGGGGCACGGGCAAGAAAAAGTTTTATCTCATTTTTGGCATGTGTGACGAATCTTTTACCATCAACTGCTACAATGACCCTCCCGCCGGGGTGGACAAAGGCTGGTTTATGTTTTTTGTCACCCTGCTCAATCACTGCTATTGGTTTTTAGGCTCCACCTTGGGAGGACTGCTGGGATCCCTGATCCATTTTAACACGGAGGGGATCAATTTTGTGATGACGGCCCTATTTGTGGTCATCTTCATGGATCAGTGGTTTCACCAAAAAGAACATGTTCCCGCTATTCTCGGCGTCGTCTCCTCCACCATCTGCCTGGTGGGGCTCGGTTCGGGCAGCTTTATCGTCCCGTCCATGATTCTGATCCTGCTCGGCCTGACTCTGCTGCGGGGCCGCCTGCAAAAGGAGGAAGGTATCTCATGACCATGACAACCGGACAAGCGGTCATCACCGTGGCAGCCGTAGTTTTAGGCACCATGCTCACCCGCTTTCTGCCCTTTCTTCTCTTTCCCGCCAATAAACCCACCCCGAAATACATCCAATATCTAGGCAAGGTCCTTCCCTGCGCCGTCATTGGGCTGTTGGTGGTCTACTGCCTCAAGGATATCTCCCTCCTTCATTGGCCCTACGGCATCCCCGAGGCCATTGCCATCGGGGTAACAGCGCTGCTGCACTGGTGGAAACGGAATATGCTTTTATCCATTGCCGCCGGCACCCTGGTGTATATGGGGCTGGTGCAGTTTGTTTTTGTATAGGAAAGGAGGTCTCCTTGGTGGATGACATGGTGCTGGGTCTTGTGCAGATGCAAAGCACTAGGGGCGATATCCCAGGCAATTTGGCCCGGATAAACTCCTTCTGTCAAAAGGCGCAGGCCCATGGGGTGGATTTGCTCTGTTTTCCCGAGCTTTCCGTCACCGGCTATCACGGGGCTGCCCAGCTGGCCCAGCCGCTGTCCGGCTTTATTCCCCAATCCCTATCCCAGATGGCGCGGCGCCATGGCCTCTCCATCTGCGCCGGATTTGCCGAGACATCCGCAGAGGGTAAGCCCTATCTTTCTCAGCTGCTCTGTACGCCGGAGGGGGAAATTTTTTCCTACCGCAAAACCCACCTGGGGCGCCGGGAGCTGGAATCCTTCGCTCCCGGGGATGTGCTCCCCGTTTTTAAGACGCCCAAAGGGAAGGTCGGCATCGCCCTCTGCCTGGAGGCCCACTATCCTGAGATCGCTTCCACCTTGGTTTTGCGAGGCGCGGAGGTTCTGCTCTATCCCTTCGCCTCTCCCCTGGCCCCCCGCCGCCGGCGGGAAAGCTGGAGCCGCATCCTTTCCGCCCGGGCTTATGATGCCGGGGCCTATGTGGGCTGCTGCAATGCTTTAGGGCCCTGCGGAGATCGGGCCCGCTTTTCCGGAGGGGCCATGGTCTTTGATCCGCGGGGCCAGGTCCTGGCGGAATCCTTTGGGGAGGAAGGGGAGTTAACAGTGTCTTCCCTCCCTGGCCAGCCTCTCAACCGGCTGCGGGAGAAGGGGATGTCCTCAATGAAAGAGCCCTTTTTTCTGGCTGGAAGAAGGCCAGAGCTTTATCGATAAGTCAAGACCACCCCTAAGAGGGGTGGCTTGAAGCGCGGCCTAGAAGGCCGAAAAACCAAGCCAGCGCCTAAATGACGCTGGCTTGAACTTTGTTCAAGCCTTGGTGGTATGATTACTT